>CAYNMI010000012.1:15684-19071 GCA_964398095.1 uncultured Desulfobacca sp. | reverse complement strand
GCGCGGATTTGGCAGTTTAAGTCCCCCTTTTCTAAGGGGGGATTTAGGGGGATTTGAAGGGGTTACCAAAATCCCCCCTGACCCCCCCTTTAAGAAAGGGGGGAAAAGACCCGCTTTGCCGGGGTCGCTTTAATTCTGAAACACACCACTAAGTTGAGCTGCCTGGCGGCGGTAGATAAAGGAGGCTGGTCATGGCTATTTGGGATGGCATCAAGTTGAATCCTACTAATATCCTGGTGGGTATTGGCGTGGCGGTAGCCGTGCCGGTAGTCCTGCCGGTGGTGCTCACGGTCGTCCGCCCCCTGGCCAAAGCCGCCATGAAAGGAGGCTTCACCCTGGTGGAGAAGATGACGGAATATGCCGCCGAGGCCGCCGAACAGGTCAGCGACTTGTACGCCGAGGCCAAAGCGGAGCACGGCGCCGGGGCGGCTGCCGCCAAGAGCGCCGAGGACGCGTAAGGGCTGACGCGGCATGACAGACGGTGACATCAGGATTGTCCACGCCATACCCGGGCGGATCAGGCTCAAGGTCGCCCAACTGCGGCATAACCCGCCCCTGGCCCGGGGAATTCAGGAGCGCCTGGGGGCGGTGCGGGGCATTCAGGGGGTGGAGGCCACCCCCCTGACCGGCAGCGTCCTGGTGCTTTTTGACCCCCAGGCGGTCACGGCCCCCGACTCCCTGTTGACCCTATCCCAGACCCTCAACGACCTCTTTCCGGGGCTGGACCTCACCCAAATGGCGGATTTCTTGAACCAGTCCCTGACCGGGGCGTTGGACGATCCCTCGTGGTACCAAATGGTGGTGGATTTTTTGGTGGGGGTCAACGCCCGGGCGGCCAAAATGCTGGGAGGACTGGCGGACCTCAAGATCGTGATCCCCCTGGCCCTGATAGTTTTCGGCCTCCCGAGATTGCTCAATAAGTAATGCGCTTCACCGTGCCTGCGCGGCTACGGTTGCCCCTTCCCCCTGCCTGGGGCTGAACCGGCCCCGGGTGAAACAGCCGTAACACTCCCCTTTCCGATACCCGGTCGCAGACAAGGGTGCGTTCCACGCACCACCTCTCCCTAATGTGCTGGAACAGATTTGGTGCGTAAAACGCTCCCTACGTTTGACTTCAAACAACTTGGTGGCATAGGCATGTAGGGTGGACGCGGCCCACCATAATTTTTTTTGAAAAAAATAGTGGCACAGGCTTTCCGGCCAGTGCCAACGAAGGCTGAAGACTGTGGCTACGTATTTTCAGAGGCTCATTAAGGTTAAGAAACTTTATCCCTTTCCTTTTAAGACGTAGTCTTGCAGATACCCTGCAAAGGCGGCCGCCGCCCGGGAGCTTTCCAGATAAAGGGCTATATGCGCCTCGTCCTGGGGGTAGTAGCCCGGATAGCCGGTGGGCGCGGCGCCGCCGGGGCAGTGGACCAGGGCACTGACGTGGATGGCGGGGATGCGGCGCCACTCCGCTTGGTCCTGCAAGGGGCCGGCCACCCTCTCTTCCACCGTGGCGATGACCCGGCGGGAGGCGCTGATGGCCAGGCGCCAGTCAGAGACCCGGGGAATGAGGATATTGCCTTGGGAGTCGCCCTGGCCGGCGTGCACCAGGGTGACGTCCGGGGTCAGGGCCTGGACCGCCACCAGGTCTTCGCCGGAGAAGGGGTCGGAAATCACCCGGAAGCGGGGATTGGCCGCCAGATACGCGGACCCCAGGATGCCCCGGACCGGCAGAAACGGCACGCCCATGCCCCCCGCCTGGAGGGCGCGCAGCAGGGCCCCTCAGGGGTACTCCCGGCATTGCAGCCGGCCCGCCTGCACCGCGGCCCGGAAGTGCGGCGCCAGGCCGTATTCCTCCAGCCCCACCTGGGCGAAGTGCAGGCGGTCCGCCACCCCGGCCCCCACGGCCAGGTCCACGTTGAGCCCTCCGGTGGGCACGGTGATCAATCCCAGGTGGCGGCGCCCCTGGCGGATAAGTTCCCGAATCAGGGCCATGGGCGCGGCCCGGGTGTGGCCTCCCAGGGCCACCAGGTCCCCGTCTTTGACCAGCGCTGCGGCGCTCGCCAGGTCAGTCCAAACAGGTGGCATCGCGATCTCCCGGTAGAGGCTGGACCCCCAAGTGAGCCAGCAGATTGAGGAGGATGCGGGCCGTGGCCCCCCAGACCACCTCCTGGCCGTTGCGCCAGCAGCAGACCCGGGTGATGCGCCCCTGGAAGTTGTAGGGGCCGGAACTCCAGCGCTCCGGGGCGTAAAACGCCGACACCGGCAGGGCCAGCAGGCGCTTGACCTCCCGGGAGTTGGGCTTAAAGTCGTAAGGGTAGGGAATGAGGCCCACAAAAGGGGTGATGTGGTAGCCGGTGATGGTGGCCACCGGCGGCAGCGTTCCCAGCACCTCCACGGCCTCGGGGGTCAGGCCGATCTCTTCGAAGCTTTCCCGCAGGGCCGTGGCCAGGAGGTGCGCGTCCTCCGGGTCCCGGACGCCGCCGGGAAAGGCGATCTGGCCCCGGTGGTCCTTGACCGTCAGGGTGCGCTGGGTAAAGAGCACCTGGACCTCTTCCTCCTTGACGAACAGGGGCACCAGGACCCCGGCGGACACCAGGTCCGAAGCCGGGCCCGGCGGCTCCGGCTCCTGGGGCAACTGCTCTTTGAGTCGGGCCAGGGTTGATACTACCATACCCATTTTTACCATGGACCTCCGCCGCTGGCAACGGCCAACCGGGAGAAAGACCGGGACCGCGGTTCATCAGCCTCTGAAGATGAATTATAATCTTCTAAGATTAATGAGAAGCATGGTAATATCTATCCCGGTAATTTTTCTCCCAACGCGAAGCCGATTTCATGGCCACGGCGGGAAGTCGTTATTCGCCGGTAGCTGGACCGGAACCGCGGGCAACCTCTACGCCACTGCCAGCCCCCAGCGATCCGGCCACCCCGGTTCGGTGCTGCCTTGCCAGCGATTGACAAGGTGAATTGTGAACCTTATGTTGAGGGAGGATATGTTCATGGGTTATTGCCACTGCGGCAGCTGCCGGGATGGCGCTACCTGGGAAAAAGTTGGAAGGGAGACACCAACCATGCAAGTGCAGGAATATATGCTCAAAGCGTTGAAGGACGCGGTGCAGATGGAGGTTGAAGGCCGCCAGTTCTATCTGCAGGCGGCCAAAAAAGTCAAGAGCCCCGGGGTCCGGGAGATTATGGAGTACCTGGCGGAGTCGGAAAAATACCACATTGAAAAATTCAACGAGGTCTATCGGGCCCTGGGAAAGGACCCGGGCTGGACCGCGACCATGGCTGCCTTCAACCCGCCCAAGCATGAACCCTATGTCTGCGTTATGGCCATGACCAAAGATGAGCAGGGCTCCGGCGGCGACGATGATCGCAGGCATCGTCCTGCTCGTCGGC
>CAYNMI010000012.1:0-15674 GCA_964398095.1 uncultured Desulfobacca sp. | reverse complement strand
TTGAAGACCGGCATCAAGATGGAGGAGTGTTCCATCGACTATTACACCAAGCTGGCCAAAGAGACCAACAACCCCCTGGCCCGGCGCTTCTTCATGAGCGTCGCCCACGAGGAGCGGGGCCACTACCTGACCCTGATGGACATGCATAACTACCTGACCATGCCGGAAGATTGGTTCTACGTCACCCAGATGGGCCACGTGGATGGGGCTTAAAAAAGAGGGAAAAAGGCGAAGAAAATAAAAGCCCAAACGCGGGGGCTAAATCTTTTTTAATCCCTTTCGCCTTTTCCCCTTTTAACCTTTTCGCCCCAAGCGTTGAAAATCAAGAAAAAATGCACTACCCAGAATAACTCAGGAGAGATTAAAGGCCTTGGAACTGACCGTCATCGGGTCTGGCACCGGGGTGCCCTCCCTGCGCCGGGGCTCGCCGTGCCTGGCGGTCAAGACCGCGAGCCGCCTCCTGGTCCTGGACCTGGGTTCGGGCTCTTTGCGGGCCTTGCTGGGCCGCGGCTTCGATTTCTCCGCCATCGACATCCTGGCCCTGACCCACCTGCATCCCGATCACGTGGGGGATCTGATCCCCTTTTTATTTGCCACCCGCTACTCCCTGGGTTACACGCGCCGGGAACCCTTCCGGCTCCTGGCCGCCCGGGGGTTCGCCCGGTTTCAGGCGCGGCTCCAGGAGGCCTTTCCGGGGTGGCTGGAGCCGCCCCCGGGCCTCATGGACCTCAGGGAACTGGCCCCGGACGGCCCGGATGCGGTGCGGGAAGAGGGCCTGGTGATCCGGAGCGCGCCCACCCGGCACACCGAAGGGAGCCTGGCTTACCGGGTGGAGGCGGCAGGCCGCTCCCTGGTCTATTCAGGGGATACGGATACGAGCGACTCCCTGGTGGACCTGGCCCGGGGGGCTGACCTCCTGGTGCTGGAGGCCGCCAATCCCTTCAAGGTCCCGGGGCACCTCACCCCCCCGGAGGCCGGACGCCTGGCGGCCCGGGCCGGGGTGGCCCGCCTGCTCCTGACCCACTTCTACCCGCCCTGCGATGCGGTGGATGTGGCGGCCCTGGCGGCCCAGGAGTTTCCCGGGGAGGTGTTGCGGGCCGAAGACGGCTTGAGCCTCACCGTCTGAGGTTGAGGTCTCGGAGAAGCAACCCGGAGGAAATCCATGGATGTGATTCGGTTTCAGAAACTTTGGGTCCTGGTCCTCTGCCTGGCTCTCTGTTTGAGTCTGGCCGGCTGCGGCCGCGCCAAATTAACCCAGGCAAACTTTGACAAAATCCAAACCGGCATGACCCTGGCCCAAGTCCGGGCCATCCTGGGAGACCCCACGGAGTCCCACAGTGTGAATGTGGCGGTGGTTTCCGGCACCGTATCGGAATGGCGCCAGGGCGAGGTCACCATTAGCATCCAGTTCGTCAACGATAGGGTGGTGGCCAAACAGTTCTCCAAAGGTAAACGGTAATTCTGCCTGGATATCCGCCCAGGTTCAAGGTTTATGGGGAGTTCCCCGAGTTGCAGATTTTTCCCGCGTGAGGCTGGCCTCACCGTTAATTAAGCTTGGAGGGAATTATTTATGGCGATTATTACGGTTTCCCGGGGTTCCTATAGCCGGGGGAAAGAGGTGGCCGAAAAGGTGGCCGCGGCGTTGGACTACGAGTGTATTTCCCGGGAGATCCTCCTGGAGGCCTCGGAACAATTCAACATCCCGGAGATGAAGCTGGTGCGGGCGATACACGATGCGCCGTCCATCCTGGAGCGTTTCACCTACGGCAAGGAGAGGTACGTGGCCTATCTCAAGGCGGCCTTAATGAAACATATTCAAAAAGATAACGTGGTCTATCACGGTCTGGCCGGCCATTTTTTCCTCCAGGGGATCCCCCATGTCCTCAAGGTGCGGATTATTGCCGACCTGGAGGACCGGATTGCCGAGGAGATGAAACGGGAAAATATCTCCGCTGCCGAGGCCCGGCATATCTTGAAAAAAGACGATGACGAGCGCCGCCGCTGGAGTTTACAGGTCTTCGGGGTGGATACCTGGGACCCCACGCTCTACGACATGGTCCTGCATATCAAACCCCTTACCGTGAATTGTGCGGTGGACCTGATCATTCAGGCCATCAAGTCTTCCTGCTTCCAAACCACGGCCCCGTCCCAGAAAATTCTCGATGACCAGTCCCTGGCGGCCCGGGTCCAGGCGGCCCTGGTGGAGGAGTTTCCCACCGCCAAAGTGAGCGCCAGAGAGGGGGAGCTCTTCGTGGATCTCAAGGCTGACCTGACCGAAGAACAGGAAATCATCGGCCGGGTGCGGCGCATCGCCAGCAACGTGGCCGGGATCGAGGTCAAGCTCCAGTACCTCATTCACCCCTGAAGCCTCGCCGGGTGGGGGCGGCCGGATGAAGTGAGAAGACGCCCTGCTTCTGTTCCGGGAAAGCGCCATCGACGCTCGCCAGGGGCAATCTCTCCTTAACCGCGGTTTCCGGGATGGGATGGTGCCGGCAAAAATCTTTTCCGTGGCTTGTGGGCTGATTGTGATGGTTTCCTGATCTCTTACGGAGGTGGATGCCGGATTGATAACCCAGACGGTGGAATACCGCCAAGACGGCACGGTGCTGCGGGGCTTCCTGGCCTATGATGCGGCCCTGAAGGGTAAACGCCCCGGCGTGCTGGTGGTGCACGAGTGGTGGGGCCTCAATGATTTTGCCAGGGAACAGGCCGGGAAACTGGCGGGCCTGGGGTACGTGGCCCTGGCCGCGGATATGTACGGCGGCGGCCTCACCACCACGGACTGGGAAGAGGCGGCCCGGCTGGCTGACATCCGGAACCATCCGGCCCTGCTCCGGGCCCGGGCCCAGGCGGCCCTCCAGACCCTGGCGGCAGCCCCCCGTGTGGACCCCAAACGCCTGGGGGCCATCGGCTTCTGCTTCGGGGGCACCACGATCCTGGAACTGGCCTACTCCGGGGCGGACCTGGCGGGGGTGGTGAGCTTTCACGGTGGCCTGCCCCGGCCCCAGCCCGGGGATTTGGAGCGGCTCAAGGCCAGGATCCTGGTCCTGCACGGGGCCGACGACCCCCATGTCCCGGCCGCGGATATGGCCGCCTTTGAGCAGGCCATGCGCCAGGCCGGGGCCGACTGGCAGATGGTCTGCTTCGGCGGGGCGGTGCACAGCTTCACCAACCCGGCCGCGGGGAACGATAAAGCCGCCGGCGTAGCCTACGACGCCCGGGCGGCCAGGCGCTCCTGGCGGTATATGCAGGATTTCTTCCGGGAGATCTTTGCCGTCAAAGGACCGGATTAAACCAGGGGCGCCGCGGCGGGGTGGCCGGCGCCATCAAGAAGTAGTGAGCTCGTGACAGGAATTGTAGGACAAAAGGCAGGGCCGCCAACGGCCCTGCTTTTTTTCGCCTTTGACCCCCAGTCGCAGCCCAACCGGTGGCCCCGGCGGCTCGCCGGCAGGTTATTCGACCGGTCCGGCTCCAGCCGCAATCTCCTGGCCTATCTTCCCCCCTGGACCATTAACTGAATTCCTTGTATCGGGATTTACTATTCTTAACCGAGGCATTTTAAAGTTCCAGATGCAGATGCCGATACAAATAATAGAGATTTCCACGTCATCGAGAAAGGCAAACTCCAACGAAAGGGGAGGACGCAAAGTCCCCAGCCTAACGCCTGCGGGCCAAGGTAGTGGGATTACCGAAGTGGCCGAGGTGAGGCGGCCCCCTGGCGCCACACCAAATGCTGAGATCCGGATAGATGGGCGGCGTGGATTCACCCTACGATACAGGAGGTAAGAATCAAATAACACCGTCCCGAGCAGAACCCTGGCTAAAACCCTAGAAGTTCAATTTTTAACCTTCAACACAGGAGTACGACAATGACAACCTATCTGAACAAAACCCTGGCATTCCTTCGTGAAGAGGAAGGCGCCTCGGCCATCGAATATGCCCTGTTGGTAGCTCTGATCGCCTTGGGAATCGCCACTGCCCTTACCGCTTTTGCCGGTCATCTCGGGTCGCTTTTCAATAGAGCCGGTACCAAATTAGACGCCTATGGAACCTGAGCCATAGGTATCACCTTAGACGGGCCGCAGCCTCAAGGCTGCGGTCCGCAGTTTGACAAGGGAAGCCGCAATCTCCAACCCCTCAAAGGCCACCTGGCCTTGGTGGCGGGCTGAGGTTAGATGAGACCCGACAAGGGACCGATGGTCTCCAAGGGGGGAGGGCGCGGGGACGGGAACCGGACATGCGGGGAATTGGGATTATGCAGCTCAATTGGACGAGGCCAACCGCACCCCTGGTGAGGGAGTAGCCGAACCATGCGACGTTTTCCTGGCTGGGCCTGGCTGCTTTTGGCGGTGGGGTTCGCGGTCGTGGCTTCAGTCATGGCCCTGGGATGGCTGCAACGGCAGGCCGCGATCCGGCCGCCGGTCAAAGCGAAACCCATCCTCGTAGTCAGGGCTAAAACCCAGGTGGAGCCGGACGTCCTCCTGAACGCCGGGCAGCTGGTGACGGTGGTCTGGGATCAGAAGACTCCTCCCCAGGATTTCTTTGCCAACCCCCAGCAAGTGGTGGGGCGGGTGACCAGGACAGCTTTGAAGCCGAGGGATCTCATCACGCGAGAAAACACCAGAGAAAAGCGGTCTGGAATCACTGCTGAATTGAGCCCCCACCAACGGGCCATGACCGTGAAGGTGGACGAAGCCTCCGGGGTGGCCGGTTTCCTGGCCCCGGGGGACCGGGTAGACGTGTTGGTGACCGTAAATAAGGGAGAATACGGTAAAGACCCGATCTCCAAACTCCTCTTGCAGAATCTGAAAGTTTTGGGCACCGGCCAAAGGTTGGAGTATAGCCCGGGAGACAAACCCCATGTGGTGCCCACGGTCACGTTGGAAGTGAGCCCCCAAGCCGGGGAGCGTCTGGCCCTGGCCGCCCAGGAAGGGCGGATTTCGCTGGTATTGCGGGGTCAGGGTGACCAGGCCCTGGTGGAAACCGGGGGAGTAAATGCCTTACGGTTGTTTGGGAAGCCGGCGAAGTCAACCCCTGAGACTCCGCCAGCGCCCCCTCCAACTCCGCCACGCCGGACGGTGGAGGTGATTCGAGGCATAGAACGGCAACCGGCAACCTTCTGACAGTCAAGAACCTATGGCCCTCAAATTGAGGATCGGTCACGGCGATGCCCATGCATTTCAGCATCTATTATCACTCCCCGGAAAACCAGGCATACCTCCGGCAAATCATTGACGCCTGCGGCACCGGACGGATAGTGGCAAGCAGCGATCTGGACCATTTGCCGGCCCAGGCCAACAGTGGCGCCGACGTGGTCTTGTTGGAATATGAGGAAAATAATCCTGAATTGGACCACTGGATCGAAAAAACCGCCACCAATCCCCAAAGTCCCGCTATCTTCCTTTATTTTAACGAAATCTCCATCAATAACTTGTGGAAAGCGCTGCGCCTGGGAGCCAAAGAATGCTTCACTTTCCCCATCCAGGAGGAAGATTTCAGACTGGCGCTGCAACGCATCATGCCCCGGACCAAGGCCGGCACGGCTCCGGGGAAACCCACCCAAATTATCTCTTTCCTGGGGTGTAAAGGCGGAGTAGGGACCTCCTTCCTGGTGGCCAATGTCGCCAGCCTCCTGGCTCAAGAGCGCCGGGGCAAGGTCCTGATGGTGGATTTGGATCTGGGCTTTGGACAGCTCGACTATTTTTTCGATGTCCATCCTGAACACACCATGACTGAGGTGGTGGGGAATTTGGAACGCTTGGATAAAAATTATCTGAAAAGCATCCTCCTTCCCATCGGGGATAATTGTTTCCTGCTCGCGGCTCCGGCTCGGCTGGAGGAAGCTGAGGTCGTCAACGCCGGCCACCTGGATAAGATTATTCACTACCTCAGAGAAAACCTGGGGTTTGGTCAGATCCTGATCGACTGTTGCCATCAATTTGATGAAATCACCCTAAAAGCCCTGGAGTTTTCCGAAATCTTGGTGCTGGTGACCGCGCAATCCGTCCCGGCCCTGTCCAACGCCAAGAAAATGCTGGAAATCCTTAATCTCCTGGATTTGAAGTCTCTCGAAGTCCAGGTCTGGGTAAATCTCTGGGACCGTCAGAATGAATTGACCCTGACGGATGTGGAAAACTTTTTGGGGAGGACGATCGCGGGCACCATAACCTGTGATTACAAACAGGCGAATTTCAGCATTAATGAAGGCAAACCCCTGGTGGCCAGCGCTCCCAGACATCCCATATCCGGGGATCTGAAACTGCTGGCCGGCAATATCAGCAAGGGGGACTCCCCCGAAGCAGCCAATGGCTCCGGGTGGAAACGGCTTCAGCGTCTTTGGAGGAAGAATTAACCATGAACCTCCTGGACCGCATCCGCCAACGGCAATCGGAGGAGCAATCCACCCAGCCCCTGCCCTTTGTCCAGGACCAGAAGATCGAGAAGGAGCGTCTAAAAAAGGACGATGTCTTCAATGAATTGAAGGGGAAGATTCACCTGAAGCTCCTCAACCTGCTGGACCTCTCCCGCCTGACGGAAGCCTCGGAGAGCCACCTCCAAGATGACTTGCGCCGGGGGATCGAGATGATCCTCGCGGAAGAGAAGATCCCGCTCCCCGCGCCTGAGAAAGAGCGCCTTTGTCGGGAAATCAGGCATGAGCTCTTGGGGTATGGGCCCCTGGAACCCCTGCTGGCTGATGCCACCATTAACGACATTCTGGTGAATAGCTACAAGCGGGTGTTCGTGGAACGTCGCGGCAAGTTGGAACCAACGCCCGTCCGGTTCACCGACAACGCCCATTTGCTCAAAATCATTGAAAAGATCGCCTCGGGGGTGGGACGCCGCATCGATGAATCCTGTCCCATGGTCGATGCCCGACTGCCGGACGGCTCCCGGGTCAACGCCATCATCCCTCCCCTGGCCCTGGATGGACCGGCCCTCTCCATCCGTAAATTCGCCCGGGACCCCATAAAGGTGGAGGACCTGATCAATTTCGGCGCCATCACTGAGGATATGGCCGAGGCCCTCCACGGTATGGTCCAGGCCCGTCTTAACATCTTGATCTCCGGCGGCACCGGCACCGGAAAAACCACTTTCCTCAATGTGTTGTCAAGTTTCATCCCCAACGATGAACGCATCATCACCATTGAAGATTCCGCCGAACTCCAGTTGCAGCAGGACCATGTGGTGCGACTGGAAACCCGCCCCCCGAACCTGGAGGGTCAAGGGGAGGTCACTCAGCGTGATCTGGTCCGGAATGCCTTGCGTATGCGCCCCGATCGCATCATCCTGGGGGAGGTGAGAAGCGGCGAGGCCCTGGACATGCTCCAGGCCATGAATACCGGTCACGACGGTTCTCTGGCCACCATTCACGCCAATTCGGCTCGGGATGCCCTCACCCGCCTGGAAACCATGGTCTCCATGGCGGGCCTCAGTATCCCCGACCGGGCCATCCGGCACCAGATCACCTCCGCCATTCATGTTGTGCTGCAACTGGCCCGGTTGAGTGACGGCAGCCGCAAGATGATTAACCTGTTTGAGGTCGTCGGCATGGAAGGGGAGATGATCACCATGCAGGAGATTTTTGCTTTCAATCTGATGGGGCTCACCGAGGACAAGAAGGTGAAGGGCCGCTTTATGGCCACCGGCATCCGCCCCAAATTTATGAAACGCCTGGAAGCCATGGGCATTAAACTGCCCAGCAGTCTCTTCCAGGAACATACGTAAGCCTATCGTGGCCGGAGATGCCCCCCCAACTAAGCTCCTGCACCGGGGGCGGGCGCCCGCCGGGAGGCCTTGATGCTCAGTAACCTGTTGCACGCCAAACCCTTACCCTTCCTGATCCTGGCTTTCTTGATTTTCCTCAGCTTTTTTTTCCTCATGCGAGGGGTCCTCTTCTTCCTCACTGACCCGAAGCGGCGTCACCAGCGGCACCTGAAACAAAGGCTCAGCCACCTGGACGGTCCGGAGTCGCCCTTCAATACCGATACTCTCCTCAAAAACGCCAGCCTGAAAAAATCCTTTCTCGATAAGACCCTGGACAAGTTCCGCCACTTCAGACATATTCAGATCTTGATGGTCCAGGCGAACGTCACCTGGAAATTGGGAACCTTTCTGGCTGTCGCCTCTTTGTCTGGACTGGCGGGTTTGGGGGTGGGCCTGGCCAAATGGGGGGTTTGGGGGGGACTGGCAGGCGCCGGGCTGGGTCTGTTCATCCCTTATAAGGTTCTGGTCCGGAAAAGGAAGCGTCGGCTCCATAAATTCGAACAGCAACTGCCGGATGCCCTGGACCTGCTGGCCCGCGGTCTGAGGGCTGGCCATACCTTCTCTTCGGGGTTGCAACAAGTTGCCAAAGAGATGCGCGATCCTCTGGGAACGGAGTTTTCTCGAACCTTTACGGAATTTTCCCATGGGATGGACCTGAATAGCGCCTTGCTCAGCCTCTGTCAGCGCATCGAACTGCGGGATCTAGGCTTTTTTACCACCGCAGTCTTGATTCAGCGGGAAACCGGTGGCAACCTTACGGAAATTTTGGAGAAGATCTCGGTCCTCATTCGGGAACGCTTCTCCTTGCGCAATCAGGTCAAGGCCCTGACCGCCGAAGGCCGGCTGTCGGGCATTATCCTCATACTCATGCCCCCGGTGATGGGCCTCATCCTGATGATTATCAACCCCCAATACGAATCACAACTGTTCCAGCAGCATCTGGGCCAGGTCATGTGCGCCGCGGCCGCGGGATTTCAACTCTTGGGAATGTTGTGGATTTATAAGATTGTCAACATCAAGGTGTGACATGATAATCTTACCGGCAGTTCTCTTTGGATTGGTAATCGGCGGCATGATCATCTCCCTGGGTATTTTTCTGCAACAGCGCCACGCCTCGGTGCGCCGGCGGCTGCAGCCCCAGCAAAGCCTGAAAACCGAGTTATTGCGGCCCCAAATGACCGACATACCCGCCTTCTTGAGCGCCAGATGGTCAGAAAGGCTGGGAAAAAAATTCGATCTCAGAAAAGGCGGCGCCAGGACCAAAGAACTCCAGAAAAAGCTCATCCGGGCCGGAATTTACCGTGAACGAGCCATTCCCCTGTTTTTAGGGGTCAGGCTGGGGTTGCTGCTGGTTTTACCGGTTTTGGTCTTATTGTTATTGTGGGGTCAGACAAACCAGCGCGGCCTGTTGATGGGAATTCCCGTCGGCCTGTGCCTCTTGGGATATGTTCTTCCGAGTCTTATCCTGGACCGTCTGATCAGGGTCCGTCAGCGCAAGCTCAAGGAAGCCCTGCCCGATGCCCTGGACCTCCTGGTGGTCTGTGTCGAAGCCGGCCAGGGGTTGAACGCCGCCATCAAGCGGGTGGCGAATGACCTGATGGAGAGCAGTCCCCTCATCGCCCAGGAACTGCTCATGGTTAATCTGGAAATCATGGCCGGGCTGGAACGGGAGCAGGCCTTGAGAAATCTGGGGGAGCGGACCGGGCTGGAAGAGTTGGTCTCCCTGTGCAACATCCTGATTCAGAGCGATCGCTTCGGGACCAGTCTCGGTCAGGCCCTTAAAACCCAATCGGAGTTTATGCGGACCAGCCGGCGTCAGAGGCTGGAGGGCCTGGCCGCCAAAACCCCGGTCAAGCTGGTCTTCCCCCTGCTCCTCTTTATTTTTCCGGCCATCATGGTGGTCGTTTTGGGTCCGGCGATCATCCAGATCTCAAAATTTTTCTCCAAAGGTTGGTAACTTCCCCAGCCGGAATCCACAGTCCGGGAAGCCCGCCGCCATACCGGCCTGACCGGGGAAGGGGCCGGGTGCGACCCCCATCTCCCTCCCCCGGTTCGGCCTTACATCTTCAGTTCGTCCCGGGTCTTGGCCACCGCCGCCGCAGATTTCTCCAGCATGGCCTCTTCTTCCGGGCTCAGCTTCAAGGTCAGGATCTTTTCGATCCCCCCGGCGCCCAGAATCACCGGCACTCCGAAATAAATATCGTTCAAGCCGTACTCCCCGGCCAGATAGGCTGACACCGGCACCAGGCGCTTCTGGTCCTTCAGGATGGCCTCGGCCATCTGCACCGCCGCGGCCGCGGGGGCATAAAAGGCCGAGCCGGTCTTGAGCAGCGCCACAATTTCTCCCCCGCCTTTGCGGGTCCGGTCCACCAAAGCGGCGATGCGCTCCGGGGCCAACAGGTCGGTAAGCGGCACCCCGGAGATGTTGGTGGCGCTGACCACCGGCACCATGTCGTCGCCGTGGCCTCCCAGGACCATGGCCTGGATCTCCTCCACCGCCACCCCCAATTCCATGGCGATGAAGCAGCGGTAGCGGGCCGTGTCCAGAATGCCGGCCATGCCCATGACCCGTTCCCGGGGCAGGCCGCTCACCTTTTTGGCCACGTAGCACATGGCGTCCAGGGGGTTGGCGACCACGATCAGGAAAGCCTCAGGGGATCTGGCCATGATTTCCTTGGTCACCGTGCCCACAATGTTTTTATTGGTATTAATCAAATCCTCCCGGCTCATTCCCGGCTTCCGGGGAATGCCCGCGGTGATGATGACGACCTGGGAATCTTTGGTGGCCGCATAGTCATTAGCTCCCGTCACCTCGACGTTAAAGCCGAAGATGGGGCGCGCCTGCATCAGGTCCAGGGCCTTCCCCTGGGGCATGCCTTCCACCACATCCACCAGCACCACATCGCCCACCTCTCGGGCGGCAGCCCAATGGGCACAAGTAGCTCCCACGTTACCCGCCCCTACCACGGTAATCTTCGGGCGACCCATAACATACCTCCTCATCCTCACAAGATGTTTTGGGGAGGGGACCTGACCAGTCCCAGCCTCCCCGGCCATATCATTGTCAACCTGTTTTTCTTAACCCGTTTACATTCATCATGCAACGAAAATCTCGTGGTCCGGCGTTGACAGCCATCCGCGGCGCGCCTATAATCGCTTACTGGCTATTGCTTATACCGTCTGCCGTTTAAAATACAACCAACTATCTCTATAACCGGCTGATATTTTTATTGATTTAACCGAAAACCGCAAACAGTATTATGGGGCTTTTTGTCTATCTGCGGGCCGTACGGCTCCCCTTTCTCACCGGCTCTCTCTTCCCGGTGGCTGCGGCCACGGCCCTGGCCTATCTTACGGCGCATACCTGGAACTTCCTCTCCTTTGGGCTCACCATGCTGGGAGTAGCCGCCCTGCACCTGGGAGCCAACCTGATCAACGATTACTACGACTCCTTCGGCAGCGATCCCATAAACCGCAATTTCACCCCGTTCAGCGGCGGCAGCCGGGTCATTCAGAACCAGCAGCTTACTCCGGGGCAGGTCAGGACCCTGGCCTACCTGATGTTGGGTCTGGGGGTGGGCTGCGGCCTCATCTTGATTTATCTGGGCCGACCCTGGGTGGCCCTGGTGGGCCTGCTGGGCCTGGCCGCGGCCTGGGCCTATTCCGCCTCGCCGGTGCAGCTCATGAGCGGCGGCCTGGGAGAGCTCTTGATTTTCCTGGCCTTCGGCCCGCTGCTCACCTGGGGCGCCTATTACGTCCAGACGGACCAGCTCGCCCTGGTGGGCGCCGCGGTCAGCCTGCCCCTGGCCTTTCTCATCACCGCCATTATCTGGATCAACGAGTTTCCCGACCTGGAGGCGGATATGGCCGCGGCCAAGCGCCACCTGGTGGCCCGCCTGGGGCTCAAACTCTCCCGCTGGGTCTATGCCGCCTTGATGCTGGCCCCCTTTGTCAGCCTGTTCATCCTGATAGAAATCTTTCACCTGCCCGATCTCATCATCGCCGGCCTGGCCCCCCTGCCCCTGGCCTGGCGGGCCCTGCGCCTGGTCTTCCGCACCCCGCCCACCGAACCCGAATTCGTCGCGGCCCAGGCCCTCACCATCCAGACCCACTTCCTCACGGGCCTGATCCTCACCCTGGCCCTGCTCTACGCGGCCTGGTGGCGATAAAGGCAGCTATCAGCTTTTAGCTGTCAGCCAAGACCAATGATTAATACCAAATTGTCCCCATACAGATGAGCCTCTTGCAAAAAGGCATTTTGTCATCCTGAGCGAAGCGAAGGATCTATTATTTTCAACTGGTTATGAGATTCTTCGGTCGCTCCGCTCCCTCAGAATGACCGGTATGGAGATATTTGCAAGAGGCTCAGATATTTATCTTTTTGCATCGTCGGGGCGGACCCATGTGTGCGCCCTTACCTGAAAAGCTTTTGTTACCCCTATGAATCAAACTTGATATAACGGAGGCACTGACGTAGGGTGCGTTCCACGCACCTCCTATGGTTGGCGGACTGAAAAAGATTTGGTGCGTAGAACGCACCCTACGACCAATTATTGGCCCAGGCAGAAAATCATGTAGGGTGGGCACCGCCCACCATGATTCTTTAGGAGTAATATATCTAGTGGCACCGGCTTCCAGCCGGTGGGACCCAGGCCGGAAGCCTGGGCCACTGGTTCCTGCTTATTCTCGGCAACAAATTTCTGTTTGTAAGCCAGATGAAAAGGAAGGAGATTGCATAATGGTCACACTTTTCTCCTACCGTATTCCTCATGATACAGGGGCGGCTCCCAATCCATTCTGGGGAATCTGCACATTGGTAATATGTAAACCAGCAATTCGGCGCGTAGCTAAGATGGGAGATTGGATCGTCGGAACTGGTTCGAAAAATTCTCCAATTGGAAATATTGACGGCAAAATCGTTTATTTGATGCAAGTCACTAACAAAATGACAATGCAGGAGTATGATACCTTCACGCAGAAATACTTGCCGGAAAAAGTGCCGGACTGGTCTTCAAGTGATCCGCGACGCAGACTGGGAGACTCAATTTATGATTTCTCATTTACACCTCCAAGAATACGTCAGGGAGTTCATAGAGAGGAAGACCGAAAAAGGGATATGAGTGGCCTAAATGCGCTTTTGTCCGAGTATTTTTGGTATTTTGGAAACAATGCTTGCGAGTTACCGGACAATTTGCGCAAGATAATAAAGCAAGATAGCGGACACCGTTCAAGGTCAAATGAGCCCTATGTTGAACAATTACTCGAATGGTTGGATGGCTTAGGGATGGAACCAAATAAATTGTATGGCAGTCCCCAAGAGGAATTATTCAAAGGCAGTAGAATTTATTGTAAGTGCTAATAATATATTGTTTAAGCATACCATGTATCCGGTCGACGGTTTCTCTTGAAGGTAAGACTCGGTGGGCCGTGCCCACCCTACATTCTTTAAGCTGATAGCTGATAGCTGATAGCCATTCCCAAATAATCTTAAGGAAACAATATGCCAAACCAGACAACCCCCCCCGTCCTCATCGAAGTCACCCGAGGCCCCTTGGTGGAAAGTTGTCATCGCGGCCACATCGCGGTGGTGGATGCTACCGGCGCCCTGCACCATCACCTGGGCGACGTCGAGGCCTGGGTCTGCATGCGCTCCCTGGCCAAGCCCTTTCAGGCCCTGGCCGTCATCACCACCGGCGCGGCCCAGGCCTTCAACTTCGGAGCCCCGGAATTGGCCCTGTTTTCCGGGTCGCTCTCCGGCCAGGACTTCCAGGTGGAACTGGCCACTCAAATCCTGGCGCGTATCGGCCTCACCCCGGACGCCCTGCAGTGCGGGGTCCATCCCCCCCTGCACCGCCCCACGGCCCAGGCCCTGGTCAAGGCCGGCCTGAAACCCACTCCCCTGCACAACACCTGCACCGGCAAACACGCGGCCATGCTGGCCCTGTGCGTCCATCACGGCTGGCCGATCACGGATTACCTCAATCCCGACCACCCGGTCCAGCAGTTGATCCTGGGCACCGTGGCCCGGATGGTGGGATGCCCCAAGCCCCAAATCCAGGTGGCCATCGACGGCTGCGGCGCTCCGGTCTTCTATGTGCCCCTGAAAAACATCGCCCTGGGCTACGCCCGCCTGGCCGCGGCCCAACCGGGTTCTCCCGCGGGCCTCCTCATGACCGCCATCCTGGCCCATCCCCGCCACATCGCCGGGGACGGCCGCCTGGAGACCACGGCCATGCAGGCCCTGCCGGGCGCCATCTTCGCCAAATCCGGGGCCGAAGGCGGGTTCGCCTTCAGCCTCACCGCGGCCGGCCTGGGAGTGGCCTTCAAGATCGAAGACGGCGGCCAGCGGGCCCTCAACCCCACCGTGGTGGCCCTCCTGGAGCAACTGGGGGTGCTCACCGAGTCAGCTCAAGAAGCCCTGGCGGCCTTTAAGCAGCCGCCCATCCTCAACCACCGTAAGGAAGAGGTGGGCCGCCTGCGCCCCGCTTTTACCCTCGCGGCTTAGCCACGTAAAACCCTGGCCTGAAATTTTCTGGCCCAGGGTGCCCCTTGCGCCTCATCGATCAAATATGACCGCGAACCCGGCGGCTCGCCCCCAGCCGGTCTTTGCCGGCCGCGGCATCTGGCCGGGGCGGCGCGCCGGCCGCAAGAAAACCCCTTGAATCTCTCCCCATTCATGCTATATTCCACCCATGTAGGGAGCCATGGATCATCAATAACTTGGATTAAGCCGTCATGAAAGTATTATGGGCCCCTTGGCGTATGGATTATATCCTGGGTGAAGATAAGACCCCCGGCTGCATCTTCTGCCCCGAACCCGGGGAGAACTTGCCGGAGAGGCTCGTGCTGTTCAGCGGCAGTCTCACCCGCATCATGATGAACAAATATCCTTATATCAACGGTCACCTGCTGGTCTCCCCCATCCGCCACCTGTCCGGCCTGGATGACCTGACCCCCGCGGAGATGCTGGATCTTCTGACCAAGGTCCGGGATGCCATCGACGTCCTGAAGCGGGTCATGCACCCCGACGGCTTCAATGTGGGCCTCAACTTGGGGATCGTCGCCGGGGCCGGGGTGGAAAGCCACCTCCATTTTCATATCGTTCCCCGGTGGAACGGCGACACCAATTTCATCCCGGTGTTTGCCGAGGTCCGGGTGATTCCGGAGCATTTCCGTCAGACCTATGAACGCCTGGCGCCCCATTTCCAGGCCCTGCCAGATGAGGATATGACATGCGTTTCATTAAAATGATCATCTCCACCCTGATTGTTCTCCTGGGGATTGTCTTTATCATCGAAAATCTTGACATACTCAAGCATACGGTGCAGATCAGGCTGAATCTCCATTTCGTCAGCTTCCAGAGCCCCGATATGCACCTGTGGATCCTCGTTCTGTTCGCCTTTTTTCTGGGGGTCTTCACCGCCTCCCTGTACGGCCTTTACGAGTTCTACGTCCAGCGTCAGACCATCCGCCAACTGCGGCACAATCTGGACATCCTGGCCAGGGAACTGAAAGAGGCCAGCGCCAACTCCCGGGTCTCCATGGCGGCCGCCGAAGCTCAGATTGCCTCCCAGCCCGAATAAGCCGGGGGCGCCCCAGTTATTCGGGAGGGTGGTGCAACCTTTAGGGACCATGAGCCCTCCCTTTGAATTGCAGTTTTCGCCATGACCGGCCCCCCGTCCGATAAAATCACCCCCATGTTGCGGCAGTACCTGGACCTGAAGGACCGGTACGCCGACGCCCTGGTCCTCTTCCAGATGGGCGATTTTTACGAAACCTTCTTCGCCGACGCCGAGGCCGCGGCCAATGCCCTGAATATCGCCCTCACCTCCCGCTCCCGCCAGGGCGACGAGCGCATCCCCATGGCCGGCTTTCCCATCCACGCCGCCGCCAGCTACATTCCCCGCCTC
>CAYNMI010000011.1:0-19486 GCA_964398095.1 uncultured Desulfobacca sp. | reverse complement strand
AGGGCCTGAACCCGGGCCAGGAGTTCGGCGAAGGAAAACGGTTTCACTAAATAGTCGTCGCTGCCGGTTTGTAACCCCTTGACGCGGTCGGCCACGGTCCGCCTGGCGCTGAGAATGATCACCGGGGTCCTGATCTGATTCCGCCTGAGTTCGGCAATGAGACTCAAGCCATCCAATTTAGGGAGCATAAGATCGATAATGGCGGCATCATAGGCCTCGCTCAGGGCCAGGTGCAAGCCGTCCTCGCCATTGGCCGCATGATCCACGGCAAAGCCGGCCTGTTCCAGCCCCTGGCTGACAAAGGCCGCGATCTTGGCATCATCCTCCACCAGCAATAGCCGCATGGATTTTCTCCCCCCGGCGCCATTCATTCGGCCGGGAACCGCTGCGCTTTGGCCTCAACCCTCAATCACCTTGGCAGGAAACCCGCCATTGCGTCAAGGGCCGCTTCCCTTCCCCACCCCATCCGCCCCTGGTCTTTTTATAACTTCATTATATCCAAGATGCGGAAAAATATCTCTTGAACCTCTGGACCTGAGTTATGGCCATCAGGGTTTCGGTTTACCCCTGGAGACCGGTATGCCCAAGTACTCGGAAAAGTTGACTTCTCTGGAAATTCAAGCTATCATATTTCCCACGAGAAAGGGGCTGGGGAGGTTGCGGGCTCAAAGAGCGTGGCAAGGTCCACAACTATCGATTTTGGCCAGACCAAGCCGAGGATGAGGCATAATCCCGGTTGCCATGACTTCGAGTCATGCGGCCCTTCTTTCTGGAGAGGCCCTGAGTAGTTTGTCCCAGCACTCCCACTTCAGGAGTGCTTTTTGCCTATTTGGCTACCTTGCTTTTATGCCAAGTTATGCGGCTCGGCGGTGGCCTGCCTTGGATATGCCGCGGCCTCTCCCGCCGTCACCGCACCGGCGGCAGAAAGATTATGCCCCAATCCTGGCGGCAACTTATCCGAATGTGGGATTCCTATGCGGGTTAAGCATGCCTTAAAAATAATGCTAAAGTCCTTCCACATTGACCCTGCCGCCTTGCTCGAGCGAGTGGGCTCCTGGTCGCTAAATCTGGCCCTGGCTCAGAACGGGCTGCAGAGCATGGTGCAAAAACTCACGGAGATTGTCCCGGATGTATCTGATCAATATTCCGGCTCGGCCATGCAAGGACCTTACTGGCAATTGAAAGTCCGGGGCATGCATGCCTTCCAAACCACCTTGATGCTGAAGGCCCTGGCGGGCTTGCCTCGCAAGCGGTTAACCGTGGTGGACATCGGCGATTCTGCGGGCACCCATATGACCTATTTAACCAGGCTGGCCGGCGCCGGGGCCGAACTGGAGACTATGAGCGTCAACCTCGATCCCAAGGCCGTCGAGAAAATTTCGGCCAAAGGGCTGAAAGCCATCTTGTGCCGGGCCGAATGCCTGGATTTGGGGCCGGATCAGCCTGTTGACCTCTTTACTTCGTTTGAAATGGTAGAGCATCTGCATAACCCGGCGATCTTTTTCCGCCGCCTGGCCAAGAAATCCCCTGGCAATTTGATGGTCATTACCGTGCCTTATATGAAAAAGAGCCGGGTGGGACTGTATCACACCAGGAATCCGGCTGCCGGCCCGGTTTCCGCCGAAGATGAGCATATCTTTGAGCTCAGTCCCCAGGATTGGACCTTGCTTTGCCTCCATGCCGGTTGGAGAATCACTTATAGTGCCACATACTATCAGTATCCCCGGAAGCTCCCGCTCCTCAGCCCGTTGCTGGCCTCTTTCTGGCGGCACACGGATTTTGAGGGGTTCTGGGGGGCGATCCTGGAAAAAGACACCTCTTGCTCTGATCTTTATCAGGATTGGGAAGAGTGAGAGGGCCATTCTTTGGAGAATAAGTGACCTGAATGGAATTGGACCTTACCAAAAACTCGAGTCTTTCTGCCGGCCATCTTGAGTTACTTAATAATATAGCTGCTGAAATTAACTCATCTTATATCGCCATGATCAATCGCCTCGGCGGAAACAACAGCCATAATATCGACTGGTGGATTTCCGAGATTGCTAATCGAAACACTTTTTCAAGCGGTCTTTTTTGGGATTGTTGTCTATTAATCCTTGTTAAAAAAATTCTCAAAAATGAGCCGGATATTACCGAAATCAAAGTAGATTCATTCCCCCTAAAAAAAATATTGACTCATTACGTCCGTGAAAATTACCCGCATATAAAGATCACTCTGATACTAAGCCACAAGAGACAATTGAAGTATATATTATTTCCGATACTTAATTATTTTTATTTAATATTAATCTATGCAACCAGATATCTAATAAGTAAACTAATTATAAGCTATTCAGTTGGACAGCTTCCAACGGATATTACTCTCGTTGACACATTTGTATTCGATGACAGTTTCGATCAGGGTGGTTTCCAAGACCGTTATTATGGAGGACTGGATAAATATCTTTCTAAAACTGAAGCTCGATCATTCTATTATAATCCAACCTTAGTAATAAGTCTGCAAAAAACTCTATCAGTTTTTCGAGCTATGCAGAACTCATCGCAGCCGTTCCTCCTGAAAGAAAGTTTTCTTAAACCCGCTGACTACATCTTTGCCTTTCTCTACCCATGGCGCGCCATTAAACTTATGCCCCCGAAAACCTCTTGGGAAGGCCTGGACCTCACTCCCTTACTGCGCTCTGAATGGTATTTTCATTTGACCTCGCTCAGAAGTATAGAGGGCCTGCTGAAATACCGGTTTGCCGCCCGATTGAAAGAAGCCGGCCTCTCATTCCGACTCATCATTGACTGGTTTGAGAATCAAAGCATCGACAAAGGCGCCAATGCCGGATTTCACCGGTTTTATCCCGAGGTGCCTCTCGTCGGATATATGACTGGTTTTTCAAAGTATTATATGTGCATGGCCCATCCCACCAGCGCAGAACATAGCGCCGGGGTCCTGCCCCAAGTAGTGGCGGCATGTGGCCGCGGGTTCGCGTCTTCTCTAAAGGCATTCTGTCCCGAAATAGAAGTGGTCGCGGCTCCGGCCTTCCGACATGCCTGGGTGTGGCAGGCAGACTCCTTACAACCCGACCCAAACTATACTACGGTGCTGGTTGCCTTATCCCTCTTATATGAGGAATGCGTCAACTCCCTGCAGGCGTGTATCGGCGCTTTGGAGTATGACCTGCCTCCCCGGGTGAGATTTTGGCTGAAGCCCCATCCCTGCTCGCCGCCGCTTGAAAAGATTATCCAGAAAGCCGGGCTTACTTTGCCGCCTGAATTTAAAACTGTAAGTGGCGGTTTTCCGGAATGGGTGGAGAAAGCCGACATTATTGTCGGCAACGAATCGAGTACAGTTCTGGAAGCCTTGGCCAGGGGCCTGCCGGCCATAGTCATCGGCCACCGGTCCCGGGTCACGATGCACTCCATCCCGGATGCCGTCCCTCTGGGAATTTGGCAATTATGCTATACTCCCAGGGATGTAGCAGCAGCAATCAAATATTTTATCAACAGGGATGATAACGAGTTAAAACAACACAAAAAAATCGCTGCAACTATAAAGGAGCAATACTTCGTGCCTGTCACCGAAAAGCGTGCCAGGGAATTTCTCCTGCTTGAATAATCTGCTAATCTATTACCTCTTTGGTTTTTAATGACTTTTGCAAGAGGCGCTTTTGGCAACTGCTAGGGGAGGTGGCTCAGAGCGATCTATGCAGTTCCCGGAGGATTTCCCGGACCGTTCTGGCATTGTCCAGGCCATTGATCGCCGCCCGCCCCATGTTCAAGATCGCCTCCTCCGTGCTGCCCCCGATATGAGGCGTCACGAGGAAATTGGGGAGGTTCAACAGTTCCCGGTCTGTGGGCGGTTCTTGGGCGAAAACGTCAAATGCCGCCCCGGCCAGACGGTTCTGCTGCAGCATTTCTTTGAGTTTGCCTTCATCGACGAGGTTGCCCCGGGCCATGTTGATCAGATGGGCCTCGGGGTTCATTAAGGCCAGTCTCTCGGCGCTGAGCATATTGCGGGTGGAATGGTCCAGGGGCAGGTGCAGGGTGACGATATCAGACTGCCGCAACAATTCTTCCAGTCCTGCCGCAGTCACCTGATAGCGGGCATAGAACTCCGGAAAATCCAGAATATCATGGGCCAGGACTTGGCAATCAAAGCCCCGCAGCAGCACCGCCACCTCCTTGCCGATATGGCCGCAGCCTATGATCCCCACGGTTTTGCCGGTGAGCTGCCGGCCCCTAATCTGGCGCCAGGTCCCGGCTCGCACTTCCTGATTGGCCAAAGGGACCCGATGCAGTAAAGAGATGGCCGCGGCGATGACCATCTCCGCCACCGAGCGTTTATTGACCCCGCCGGTCCATCCCAACAGGACCCCGTGGCGGTCCATGGCCTGTAAATCGATCATATCCAGGCCCACCCCATATTTGCTGATCACCTTCAGTTCAGGCAACGCGGCAAAAACGTCCTCATCCAGCGGCTCCAGGGCGGTGATGGCTTTGACGTGACCCCGGAGAAATGCGATCAGCTCCAGTCCGGAGAGACTTTTGCCGAGGTCATTGAAGGTGATGTTGTCGTAGCGGGCCAGGAGGTCTTGCCGCAGCACGGGATGGCGGCTGAAAGACCGGGAGGCCACGGCCACGGGAGTGGAATTCTTCATTGATAAAGTTCTCGGGTGAGATAGTCGGTCCAAATCTGTCTCAGGGCCGCGTCGAAGGTGTATAGCCCCACCCTGATCCTGGCCTGGGCATCGGGCAGCACCAGACGTAGCTGGACGTCAGTATGCTTTTTATCCCTGAGCAGAGCCGGGAAAAAGAGCTCCAGGGGGATCTCCGGAGGCAGGAACCCCGCGTAGTTGGCCTTCAAGGGGGGACGCATGCGCTGATAATGGGATGCATCCATAAAACCAAGGCGCATGGACGTGTAGTTTGCCATATCCATGCCTATGGTCACCGCAATGCCATGGGGGATGAAAAAATCCGTGGCCGACTCCAGGGCATGACCGAAACTGTGCCCGTAATTCATAATATTCCGGACTCCCTGGTCAAACTCATCCTCTTCGATGAGGGCCTTCTTGATCATCAGAGACCCGTAAATATATCGCCGCAATAGCTCCGGGTCGGTGAACAGCCGGGGATAGTCCGCCGCAATCCGGTCAAAGGCGGCCGGCCCGTCTATGGCGTGTACCTTGAGCATCTCTCCCAGGCCCGAACGAAACTCCCGCTCTTCCAGGGTGGCCAGCACCGCGGTGGTGAGGTAAATCTTCTCAGGGGGGGTGAAGGTTCCCAGGATGTTCTTGGTCTTGCCGACGTTGATGGAACTCTTGGAGCCGATGCAGGAGTCCGCCTGGGCCAGGAGGGTGGTAGGGTAGAAATGCCAGGGCAGACCGCGGAGCAGGGTTGCCGCCAGAAAGCAGGTGATATCCTGCATGATCCCCCCGCCGATGGCCACCAGGGCCTGACCCCGGCGCACTCCCCGGGAAATCAGGTGGTCGACATAGCCCGTAAATTTATCCAGGGTCTTATTGGCTTCGGTTGCCTCAATGAGCAGCACCGAGGGGGAGCCCAGGACCTGCTGCAGATCACCGGCGTAAATCCCGGCAACTTTAGCGTCGATGATAAAATGCGCCTGAGAAGGCGCCGCCCCATTCAATCGTGCCAGGGCCTGGTCATCAAATAACGCCGTATAGGGACCCCGGTGGGACTGCACCACGAGTGTGTCAGACACGGGTGAACCCCCCGTCAATGGCGATATTTTGGCCGCTGATGTAAGTATTTTCCGGTCCTGCCAGCCAAACCACAAAGGCCGCGATCTCCTCTGGAGTTCCCAGGCGCTTCATGGGAATTCTGGCAACCAGCTCGGCGATACCCTTCTCCCCCAGGATGCGTCGGGTCAGATCCGTATCGATGAAGCCGGGCGCCACGCAGTTGGCCAGGATGCCGTCCGCCGCCACTTCCGCAGCCAGGGCCGCGGTCATCCCGTCCAGGCCGAACTTGCTGGTGGCATAGGCGGCCCGAAACTCTTTGCTGACCTTACCAAAAATCGAGCTGATGTTAACAATCCGCCCCCACCCCCGCTCCCGCATACCGGGGATGAGCATCCGGCACAATAAAAACGGGGCCCGGACATTCACCCGGTGAATGCGGTCGAAGTCCGCGGGGTCGACCCGGTCAAAGGGGCTGATCACATTAATCCCGGCATTGTTGATCAAGATATCCAGGCCCATTGCCGCCGCTTCCCGGGCAAAGGCTTCGGTGGCGGCAGTATCCTCGAAATTGATGGCGCGGTAGGTGCAGCCCCGGGGCGGGACGCCGTCAGGCCGGGTGCCGGTAACCAGGACCCTGGCCCCCTCGGCCACCAGCCGGCGGGCAATGGCCTCACCGATCCCCCGCGTGCCCCCGGTGACCAGGGCCGCGCGTCCGGTCAGAAGTAGCGCGCCCATAGGCTAATACTTCCCCCAGAGGGGATCCTGGCGCATATGGGCTTCCACCAGGGCGGTGTCGGCCAGGCGGTCCACGGAAAAAGAAGGCCGGAAGGGGTAAGGCGCGATCTTTTGGCGATAGCCGTTATCCGGAATCCGATTGCTGTCGCATGATTCCGCCAGTTCCAGGGGGGACTCGGGTATGCTGGTAAAGGTGCGGAGGAAATGCCAGCGGAAGGCAAAGATCCCATAAATCCGCCGGGCCCCCAATTCCGGGGTGAATTCTTTGCAGTAGGGAATGGGCAGGCGGGAGGTATACAGGACATTGCCTTGGAGATCGTGAACGATTTTCACCGTGTCCGGATTGCGGAAGAGCTCTTCATCCACAATGTGCATGGCCAGCACGGTGCAGAGGGCCTCAGGATCTTCTTCCAGGGGTTGCTTGGACGCGGTGATCATGTCCGGATGCAACATGGGCTCATCGCCTTGCACACAGACGATGATGTCGTCTTCCGCCACGCTCTGCCCACATTTGCCTGCGGCTTCGGCCACCCGGTCCAGGGCCCGGGTGTGCTGGTCCGAGGTCATAATTACCGGCCAGCCCCGTTCCTCTCCCAGCGCCGCAATCTCCCGGTCGCAGGTGGCCAGATAGAGGCCATCCCAGTGAGGAAACAGCGCCGCCCGGCGGAAGACATGCTCCACCATGGGCATCCCGCACAGGGGATAAAGCGGCTTGCCATAAAACCGGCTGGAAGCCATCCGGGCCGGTACCACGCCAAGTATCTTCATTGCTCTCCTCGCTGCTCTGCCCGGCAGAAATTCAGCAGGTAACTGCCCACCAGGTGGTCGATGATTATATGGCCATCTTCCGCCGGCCCATATTCTCCTTTATTGCTAGGAACGTGGAGATTTAAATGCGCCAGCTCTTTTAATTGACCGCCATCAAAACCGGTTAAGCCGACCGTAAAGGCGCCATTCGCTTTGGCGTATTCGATGGCCTTCACCACGTTGGGAGAGTTACCGGAAGCAGAAATGGCTACCACGACGTCGCCCCGCTGCATCTGGGTTTGCAACTGCCGCACAAAGACCTCATCGTAGCCGTAATCATTACTGACCGCGGTCAGGATGGAGACGTTATCCGTGAAGCTCACGGCCCGGAAGGGTTTTTCCCAGCTCCGGCAGCCCATGGCCAGGTCGTTGGCAAAATGGCTGGCGGTGGCGGCGCTGCCGCCATTGCCGATAAAAAAAATCCTGGCGCCCCGCTCCCGCGCCTCCAGAAGCACTCCGATGAAATTGCCGATGGCTTCCACATCCAGGCCCGACAAGACTTCCCGGAGATAATCCAGATATCCCTTGGCAAAGGTGGCGGGCTGGGAACTGGTCTCATAAAGCTGGTCTATCCGGTTCATCATATCACCTCAGGAATTTCGTCGGAGAGGTTATAAGTGGCGCGCCACTGCGGATCGGCGCAATAGATGCGGTAAACCAGATGCATAGTTTTCAGGGCCTCAAGTGAAGAGCCGCTTTCGATGGGCCTATCCGCCAGGACGCAATCGGTGAATTCCCAGATTTCGTCTCGCCAGGAATCATCTTTATTATAACGGGTAATTACCTCCCGCGGGTCCCCCATGTCATCTTCGTCGGCGTAAATTACGGTAATGGTTTCAGCCCCGTAACTCTTGGTTCCGGAGAGAATCCCGGAGAGGATAATGCCGCCCCGGGCCAGGGCGATGGATAAGTTGAAGCGGTGCCGCCACTGGGTGGCCGACGAATGCAAAAAGGCCACTACCCCGTCGGCGGTGCGCATCAAGGCGAAGGCATTGTCTTCCACATCATGGTGCCAGTAAGCATTGGAGACGAAGCTATGGATTTCCTGGAATTCTCCGGCAAACATGCGCATCATGTCCAGCATATGGATGCCTTGATCCAATAAAATGCCCCC
Organism: uncultured Desulfobacca sp.; assembly: GCA_964398095.1. Taxonomy (GTDB): domain Bacteria; phylum Desulfobacterota; class Desulfobaccia; order Desulfobaccales; family 0-14-0-80-60-11; genus 0-14-0-80-60-11. The sequence goes on along the minus strand of CAYNMI010000011.1, from coordinate 11,137 downwards.
GCCGGCCAGGTCGCGTTTGGTGCGCCAGTCAGATTGAAAAGTGATCATCTTGGACTTGCCGTATACGCCTCGCAGGTTGAGAACCGGGCCCAATTCATTACTCTTGATGATCTGCACGGCCTGGCGTACGGAGTCATGATACCGGTGATTGAAGCCGTATTTCAGCTTCAGGCCTGGACATTGGCGTTCCGTCCGCCTGACGTTGGCGATATCCTGAAGGTCCCGCCCCGGGGGTTTCTCACAAAAGACGTGCAAACCTTTTTCCAGACTGGCGATGGTGACCTCCGGGGCCATGTCATTGGTAATGCAGACGAATACCAGGTCAAGATCTTCTTTCAGTAACTGCCGGTAGTTCGTGTAACACCGCACCCCGTCCTCAAGATTGCCGTTTTCCGGAAAGATACGATCGCATACCGCCACGGTTTTTAAGTGCGGATGCTGATCGATATAAAAACGCCGCCGCTTACCCACTACGCCGTAGCCGGCAATCCCGACCCTCAGTCTGTCTCTCATCAACGCTCTCCTTCGAGGGGTGGGGTACGGTATAAGTTGGCCAAGGCTTCGTCTGCTTCTCCCAGACGGGCAAATTCACCCGGACTGGCCACTTCCAGCCAGGTGCCCTTTGCATCGGAGAGATAGAAGCCATGCAACAGTTTAATGGTTTTCAGGCAATCCTCTTGATCCACGGGATAGGGCGTTTGTTTCCTGAAAAAATTGGCGATATCTCGATACATCTCGGCGTGCCCATTACCGTACACGCACCCGGAAAAGTCCTCACTCCAGGCCCCGCACACCGAGGGGTCCGGGGTAAAGATCTGCAACTCATTGACCGCGATGCCCCCGATCTGCGCCAGCCCTTTTTCGCAGACCAAAGAGATGGAGGCCTCGAAATCAACCGGGCGGGCCGCGGTGGTGGCTTCCAGCACCCCCACGGCCTTGCCCTCGTATGTGAAGGTTGCGGTAACGGTGTCTTCCACTTCGATGTCCGCCCCCAGGGTCCGCATGACCGCGTTGACCCGTTTCACCTCTCCGCCCAGGTGGCGCAGGAGATCCACGTGATGGATGCTCTGGTTGGTCAGCACCCCGCCGTCCTGGGCGTAGGTGCCCCGCCAGGGCGCCAGGTTATAGTAGCGCTGGGGCCGGCACCAGCGCACCCGCACCGCGATGAGGCGAATCTCCCCCAGTTCTCCTTCCTGTAAGGCCTGGCGCACCCGCTTGACCGCCAGATTATACCGGTTTTGGAAAACCGGGAAGATGTGCAAGCCCCGGCTCTGAGCCAACTGATAAGCCTGGGTCACCTGGGAGGGGCGCATGAACGTGGGTTTTTCCACGATCACATTTTTGCCGTACCGTTCCAGGAGGTCCTGGACGTGCTCAAAATGCATGCCGGAGGGCGTGACCACCGCCACCGTGTTGATCGCCGGCAGCTCCCGGATCATCTGCCGATAGCTGAGATAATAGGGCACGTGGTATTTCTGGCCATAGGCCGCGGCTTTCTCTTCGATCAAATCACAGACCGCCATTAATTCGACGCCCTCGGCCAGCATGATGGAATCACAATGGTGGCCGGCTATCCGACCGCAGCCTATCACTGCCACCCGCACCGGATCATTCTGCATAATCATCTCTTTTCTAAGACTTTCCTACTGCCTGACGGATTGCTCGGATTACCGGCCCGAACAGTCCCGCCGGGGCTGCCGAAAACCGGCTGTAACCTTTGAGGCAGGGGTCGTTAAAGTTGGGCCGGTACAACACCACGTTCTTCAGAGCTGCATGAATGACCGGGGCCTCATCGCCGAAGGCCACGTGCAAAAAATTCCCCTCCGCCCTGAAGGTCTTGAAGCCCAGGTCGGTCATGGCCGCGAGAAACACGTCTTTGCCATTGTTGATTCTCTCCACGGAGGCGAGCATTTCGGCACTGTAATCCAGCATGCGTTCCATGTAGTAGATGGCCAGGGTATTAACTTCGTACATGGGGCGCACCTTGTGGAGCAGATTGGCGGTCTTGGGACTGGCCACCGCATACCCGACCCGCAACCCGGCCAGGCCCCAGGCTTTGGAAAAAGTCCGGGCCACTATCAGATGAGGATACGCCTCCACCCAGGGAAGAACGCTGTTAATATAAAAAGGGTGATAAGCCTCGTCAATCAAAATGACTGCTCCCGCCTCTCCCGCGGCTTCGATGATGCGGCGCATTTCCAGGGGGGGGAATACGGTCCCCGTTGGACTGTCCGGATTGGGCAAACAAACCAGCTTCGGTTTTGACCGGGCAATGGTCTCCACTACCCGGTCCACCGGCAGGACCGGGCCGAGGTCTGAAGGTTCGTATGCCATTACCACCGCCTGCGCTCCATATATCCGGCCATAGACCATATACATGGCGAAAGTCGGCTGGGTGTGGACCACCACATCCCCGGGATTGATGAAGGCCTCGAACACGGAGCGAATGACGCCATCCGAGCCGGCCGCCAGGAGCAGGTGATCTGCCTCCACTCCTAAATAGTTCCCCAGCTTGTGATAGAAAGGACCGGCATCAGGGTAGGAATATAAAGCTGCCACCGGCATTTGGGCGAGTATTTTGGAGGTAATCTCCATCAGCTCAGGGTCGAGGTTCTCATTTTTATCCAGCCATATCAAGCCGGGATTCCGGGGGCTGACCGCGCTCCAATCCGGCCGGGTGAGGGCAGGGGCAGCCACTGCCGGACGCGCAATTTTACCGGCAAAGCCATATTGTTCCATGATTTGGCGTACTCCTCAATGGTCTTTGAACAGCTAGCCCAGCAGATTCAGGGGTAAGTGAAGTTCACATCCCGGATCTGCCTCGTGATCGGCTGGTGCTCCTTTTCTGATGCGAATGCCGTAAAGATTAAACGATCGAAGACTGCCAACCGGTCTGCATGATATCATATCATACGTCCTTACGTTCCAGTCGGCTCCCGGCCAGGAAAACACCGTTTCAAAACCTTTATCCCACCAGGCCCGCGACCTCCGGAATATCTCTCTGGCTAAAACCTCGTGACGCGACCGGATGGATTGGGGCATTCTCCAGGCCTCCATATGCATCAATCCAGACCGGCCAACCTGACGCCTGCAGCAGTTCCAGGATTTTCCAGACATTCGGGCAATCATCTTAGGTGAGAAAATATTGTGGTCTTCGGATGCAAAGGTAGCGGTTTCTTAACTAAATTATTATTAAGAAGTACTAACGGCTGATTGTAATGACAATAGAGGTTAAATACATGAGAAAAAATGTAGCCGCAGGCTTTATTTAGCCTGCGCTGGCGCCGACCGGAAAGCCTGCCGCGCAAAGTCGGGTTTCCTCTATAGCGTATGCTAAACTTAGATGTCATTACGGCTAATCTCTATTTACCTTGGACTCCAGGTATGAAATAACCGGTTCAGAAATATTTTCGGCTAACTTTGTCATACCTTCCGGGGAAAAATGGATGGTGTCCACGAAATATTTGTCTTCACGAGGTATCAGATTAAAGCTATCCACTAAAGGAATATCATGTTTCCGGCATAACTCCTTAATAGCGCCATTTTCCTCCAAAACCCCAGAAAAATATTTTTGGTGAATTGGGGAGTCTTTAACCTCATCGTACAAATAATAACAAAATGTAGAACATATTAATTGAATGTGATTACTTTTGCAAATATTAATTAAATGTTCGATATTTCGCTGATAAGTGCTTAATCCTTGAAAAGTATGGTCAAGATCAACTTCACCCTTAGAAATAACGTGATGAAGAGAATGTCTTACATTTGATAAAAATAATTTATTCATGAACATGTTATACAGCGCCAGAGGCAGTGCCGGAAATTTAGAGTAACGGCGGTACAAGTAGTAACTCTCCCCCAGGTTACGTTTGGCGTGCGAATAATCACTTGAAAATCCGGGGGTCAATGAGGGCTGGAGGTCATTGTAAGCGTGATATAATATTATCATATCAGGCGATGTGTCAATAGATGATAGTAAAAAATCAATCAAGATTTCAGCAGTAGTTCTGCCTCCCACCCCACAGTTGTTGACCTCCAGATTTATCCCGGGAAACTTCTTATGCAGAATCCTTTCCAACTCCAGGGGATATGAGTAAATAACTCCATTATATTCCAGTTCATTTCCCGTGGTCGAGGCCCCCAAACAATTAATCCGGATTAATCCTGGGGGCTTGGGAGTGACGATGTCACGATCGCCTGCCGGGCCGTTGAAATAGCGATAATTATTGCTTGTGGCTTGCGGAAACCAATAATCGCCCTGGTGCAACGGATACAATGCTGGCTGGCGTCTTTGGGCTATGGTCCGCGCCTTATAAACGAACGGCATGTAAGGATGAGGCTCAACATAGAGTTTGGAAAATGGCACCTTAGGGACCATCTGATAGGGATGCCCATAAAACAGCCGATAAGCCAGCCTGAAAATTAGCTCGGTGAGTAAGAGATATATGGCAATAATAATTATTGACCAAAAGAAAGATTGCGCGGTAAAGCCGTAAGTATAGATTGAATAGAGGGGGAGGACAAATAAGAGAAGTAAATAAACTACAAAACAAACTCGTAAGATAGTTTTAACCATTGAGCTTTAAAACGATTAAATAGAGTATGTTATCGTGAATTAGATCTTACCACATCGGATAGATTGCATCGGGGGGATCATTGTCTCTTTTATTTTTCTTTTTCTGGTTTTTGGGCTTTTTCAAGGAATACACTTTTTCCAGCAATTCCATGATCATAAACAATAATTTTTTCATCAAAATATATCCATTTTGGCGATTTTCGCTCCAGAGGCCCGCACCGAGATTATGCAGCAGCCTTGGCCGGCGCAATCCAAAAAAGGTTTTTGGGACCTCTTGATCGGCAAAAATCCCCAAACGTTTTGGTTTTTGAGGTCGAACCCTCTCATTTACGCCATGATAACACATGCTTCTCCAAAAGAGGAATCTTTTTAAAAACTGAGCCTACCACGCTCCCAGACCCCAAATACCCCACTGCCGGAAAGCCTCAGGAACCCAGGCCGGCGCCGCCTGGATCCGTTAGTTGTTGCTTTCCTTCACTTGTCGCCGATTAAGCCAGGCTTAAGGATATTGCTGCAAAGCTCCTCTATTCAGGAAGAAAAACGTCGGGGGCGTGATGACCGTAAGGCTGACTATGGATTTCCCAGGTATCTGTCTGAGCCTGAATACCAGGATCGGTTGGACAATAGGTCCGCTATCTTCTGAAACAGATTCTGAACCCTGCCTTTTCCACGAAAGTTTGGTATGGGGTTTTTGTCTTTATACTTCGAAATAGCTCCCTCAATAGAAGTATAATGATCTTTGGACAACACCCCTTCTCTATGCGCAAGATTTAGTAGGCTGTATGCAAGATCCGCATAACCATACACCAAATAAATACAGATTGCCCGAGTTATTTTTTCATATGTGATATCCTTTATTAATAGAATGTTCTCCGGGCATTTAAAATATAGAGCATCGCCATAAACCAATTGACCCTTGCGGCCCCCGTAATTATTGACCCCTGTCCTCTTCCAAAAGAAGCGTTTAATATCAAATAGTTCAAAATCTCGTTCTCTCACAAAACGATCGACCTCATTAAATAAGGGTTGATTTTCGCGCAAGGGCGCAAATTCAACCTCAATTTGTAAACCAACCACATTCTCAAGTGAATTTATACTACCTCGCAAGATAGGTAACTCATATCCCTCAGCATCAATTTTGATGAAATCAATGGCATCTATGCCGTTTATTTCCAACTGATGGTCAAGGGTATCAGTCCTAATTTTAATGGTTTCTATAACTTTGAATCTTTCCACATCTGGAAATCTTTCTAAAAATGATAAATTTGGCAAATAAATAGAAGATACTTGTTGTTTATTACATAAATGGAAATCAACTTCTTTCATTGAGTCTGATAATGCGTAATTTAATATAATTGTATTATCTTGTTTGGTTGCCTTAAGATTATCGTATGCCCTCTGATCCGGCTCAAACAAGATAGCTTTATAAGATGATGTGAAATTTGGCCACCTGGGATCAATCCCGCCGCTTGCTCCGATGTCAACTATCCATAAGGGATTATTGGCCAGCAAATTATTGTTGATCATTCTTAATGTCTCTTCCTATGATTTTCGACTAACCATGGTTATACTTCAAAATTATACTTCATCCTCCCCATTGTCTGTCCAAAATCGATAGTTGCGGCCCTCTTTCACCATGTCTCACTCCGGACCCCCAGCCGTTCTCTATGGCATCTTTTCTTCCGGCAACAGGATAGCTCAAATTCCCCGAGAAGTCAACTTTTCCGGCCACTTGGGCCTACCGATCTCCATTGCAGATGCGGCTTTAATTAGACGTTCATGACCGTATAGGTTTCCCGGCGTCCAGAGGTTGCCTCAACCCCACGAACAGCATCAGGGCTGACAGCAGCACCAGGGGCGCCGCCAGCGGCTTCAATGCCGCGGGGTCGAAAAGGCCCGTAAGCCCCGGCAGGGCGCCGATGAGCAGCGCCAGGCACGGGAGGCCGAAAGCCAACCCGGGCCGCTGCGGCAGCACGAGGTAGACGGCGGCCAGGGTGACCGGCATCGTAAACTGGAAGACCAGCATGCCGATCAGGGCCGCGTCAAACCGGTGCAGCCCCGCGGCAACCAGCGGCGCCGCCTTCTCGGTACAGGACAGGGTCATAAACATTACGGCCAGCACCAAGGGGATCAATTTACCGATTTTGCACCTTTCAGGATGTGGCATCGGATTCCCTCCTAAAATTCCAGTCGCTTATTTGGCATAGCCGTGCTTTTTCAGTTCCCGGCGTTCGCCGGCCTGATGAGGACACAGCGCTTGCCGGCGGGATCATAACCATAAATCAGCAGGGCGCCGAGATGCTGATCCATCTCGCCGGTCTTGAGCAGGATTTCCGGCTCCTTACAATCCTCATAGCTCCCTTCCTCAAGAAAATTCGAACGTCCCGAGACTCGTTTCTATGGACTGGGGACCACCTTGCTTCTCCGAGGTCATGTCGAGGCTTATCCCGGGTGCGCACTGACAATCTGGTTCATCTCAAGGGGAAAATGGCATGAGAAAGGCGCGGCTTGGCCCTGTTCCAGCGCTAAGCGCTACGTGGAACGCGGCCTTTATGACCTTGACGGGGCGGCCGCTGCTAAGGTTCGCAGTCTGGAGAGGAAATTACGCCAAAGGCGGGAATGGCGGGAGGCGCGGCGCTTTCCCGCCCCACGGGCCTCATCAATTCCAAGTATCCTAATTATAAGAGTTTTCTCATATGATCGAGAAATTCGCGATGGCGCGCCTGCCGGTCCTCAAAATTTTCCAGCGGCGTTACTTCCACTTTCTCCATAGCCCACATAGGAAAATCCATCAACAGTTTGCTCAGTTCCTCGTTTGATGAAACGTTTACGATGAAAGCAGTACCCCTGCGGCCGGACATATCTCCCCCGGCCAGGATTACTTTTTCCGCTTTCAGCTTTATCAGAGCCTCATGAGTAGGGATTATCTTCTGTTCCAAATGTTTGATTATGTCCTGAGGTGAGGTGGGGGGGCTGCCGATAAGTTCCATGGTGATAAGATACATCATTTCCTGACCTCCTTGCTGTTTTTAACTTGCGGATACAGCATTCCGTCTAACCCGAAGATCATGCCACAAATATGGTCACCGGAGTTAAAAACCTGTTTAAGGACCCGATCCCGCTGAGTTTAATCCTGGGAAGCCTCCTCCTTCCATCCGGATTTTATGATGGAAGCCATGATAGTACACCTGTCCCCGGCAAACAAGTATTTTCCAAGATATTTTATCCCTGATTGCTTAGCTGAGGCTTAATCACCCGCCGCCACGGGCAGGTCGATGGTGACGGTAGTAGAGCCCCCTGCGCCGCTGGCCAGCCGCATGGCGCCGCCGCCTTTCCTCTGGCGCACCTCTACCGGACAGCCAGGCCGCGGGCCGCTGCAGCCACCGGCTTCCCTTGGCTTGCCGCACTGCGTATGAGGCTTAGGGATGGATGGTCAGTACCGGGCAGGGCGCGGCTTGCACCACTTTATAGGCGACGCTCCCAAAGAGGGCCCGTTCCACCCCTTTCCGGCCATGGGTCCCCATGATAATCAAATCAATCTTTTCCTTCTCCGCGCACTCCAGGATCTTTTCAGCCGGGCGGCCGATCTCCACCCGGGTCTCCAGCTTGAGGGAATCCGCGCAAAAGTCCTTCACAATGGCTGCCATTTGTTTCCCGGCGGCCACATGCATCTCAGCCTCAAAGCTCTCCGTACTAATATTTATATAAAAACTGGGAAAGTACGTCACGGGCTGGGCTACATAGAGGATGTAGACGGTGGCGTTGTACTTGTTCGCCAGGTCCCGGACCCAAGGGATAATGGTCTTATACTCCGAAGCCAGATCAAGGGGAAAGAGAATTTTTTGAATCTGTTTCATGTCGGCTCACCTCTCGTCTAAGATCAGGTTGCTTGAGATTATCTCCTGGGTGAATCCCAGGCGGCCAGCGGCGGCCTGGCTGTTGCCAATCTCAGCCCGGCCTCCGGACCGTCGCCCTCGCCGCCTCCTACCGCTTTTCACCCAAAGCCATACCCCGGGACTAAGCGAAAACTCGATCTTTGCGCAAATATTTATATACCCAGATTTTAACAGAGTCGTTCAAGATAAACCACGCCAGGGCGTACCCCCGGACCAGCCCGGCATATTTCCAGCTTATGGGAACCAGAAGAAGCACGCCGCAGACGGCAAAAAGGGTCCCGATAATTTTAGTTACAAAAAACCCTCTTGCAAATATCTTTATACTTGTCATTCTGAGGGAGCGGAGCGACCGAAGAATCTAGACCCTTCGCTACGCTCAGGATGACAAAATGCCTTTTTGCAAGAGGCTCAAGTCACCGCATGACAGATCGGCACCTTAAAGAGCAACTTGGGCCTGATTCCATACCATGACCGTGGACCTTTATGGACACTTGATCCCGAGCCGTAGCCGGGAGATGGTTTGCCGCCTGGATACGCAACCAGCCGCAACCCGCCGGAAAAACTAAGGCGCAACCTCAATCTCTTGAGATTGCGCCTAAAATTAACCAAATGGTGCCGAAGCGGGGATTTGAACCCCGACAGGGAAACCCCTACTGGACCCTGAACCCAGCGCGTCTACCAGTTCCGCCACTTCGGCCGGATGCCGGGGATACCCTGCCGCCCATCCCCCTGGCAATTTCCAAATTAAGAATATATAATTTCGTCATAAATCATGTCAAGGTCAAATTGCGAAAGGCGACGCATTGATGGTATATGATGATCTCCCCCCGGGGGGGCCGGCTTTTTCCCGCACGGTGGCCACCATCGGCAATTTTGACGGGGTCCACCTGGGGCACCGGGCCATCGTGGCCCGGGTATGTCAGCGGGCCCGGGAGCTGGGGGCGCAGGCCGTGGCCATCACCTTCAACCCCCATCCCGCCAAGGTCCTGCGGCCGGAGGTTAATTTGCCGATGCTCACCACTCCGGACCAGAAGCTCCGGCTCTTATCCGACCTGGGGCTGGATGCGGTGGTGGTGCTGCCTTTTACCCCGGAATTTGCGGCCCTGCCGGCCCGGGAGTTTGTGCGGCAATATTTTTGTGAACGCCTCAAGGCCCGGGAAGTGGTGGTGGGCCATGACTACTGTTTCGGCCGGGGCCGGGAAGGCAATATCGACCTCCTCAAGGAGATGGGCCAGGTTCACGGGTTCACCGTGCAGGTGGTGTGGGCCGTGGAGGTGGACGGCGCGGTGGTGAGCAGTTCCCTGATCCGGGCCCTGCTGCGTCTGGGCAAGGTGACGGAAGCCGGGCGTCTCCTGGGCCGGGCCTACGGTGTGGTGGGCCGGGTGGTCCGGGGCAAAGGGCGGGGGGCCAAACTCCTGGGCGTGCCCACGGCCAATATCCTCACCCCCAATGAACTGCTGCCGGCCGGCGGCATCTATGCCGTCCGGGTCCGGCGGGGCGACGCCACTCTGCCCGGGGTGGCCAACATCGGCACCTGTCCCACCTTCGATAATACCGAACTCTCCGTGGAAGTGCACCTGCTGGAATTCTCCGGCGACCTGTACGGCGAATCCCTGGAGGTGCAATTCGTGGCGCGCCTCCGGGAGGAGCAGCGCTTTCCCTCCATTGAGACCCTGGCGGCCCAGATCCGCACGGATATCGAGGCGGCCCGCCGGGTCCTGGCGCTGTTCTGAGGCGCGGCGCCAGGGCCACCCCGCTCTCCCCGCCAAGGCGGAGCATTACCCCTAACTATTGACGTGGCTGATTCCCAACCGCCGGTTATTCCGAGTAGGCCCCGGCCTCCGGGACATATTCCGGCCAATCACCGGTGGCCGTAGCCCCCGGGGTCGGCCAGGTTTCCAGATACTTGCGGAGCCCGGTATCAAAGGCAACCGCGGAGGCCGGGGGCAAGGGGCACTGGACCCGGACCGGCGGGCGCCATGCGGCCGGAGGATAGACCATTAACGGCTGGTGACCGGCGGCGTCAGGCAGGGCGACAACCGGCGGCGAAACCAGAGGCGCGGCAGACTGGCCGGGGACCGGAGCGGCCAGCAGCAACAGGGCGGTCAAGGCCATAATCATCAAGAGAAGTTGGCGGCATTCGGTCATCCACGGGTTTGCGGCAGTGCGCTCCGGGCTCATAGGCAGTCTCCGGGAAACGGTGGTTAACCATGCTATCGGCGGGTCCCCGGAATAACTTAAGGGGTTTTGATAGCCGGCAGGCCGAGGCCCCGGCGGTAAGGGCGGAACCGAAGGTGAGATGCAGTTGGCCAGGCCCGCCTAGCTGGGGGGAGAGCGCCAACGGCAGGCTTATTCAGGAAAATGCCTTGACTTTTCCCCGGCAATTTATTAAAAATACTTGTTGAGCGGGCATAGCTCAGCTGGTAGAGTACAAGCTTCCCAAGCTTGGTGTCGCGGGTTCGAATCCCGTTGCCCGCTCCAGCCCGGGGCCGAGATGGTGCGTCCTGTTTGTTTAGAGGACGTGTCCGTCCACCCGGGAAGCCCGCTTCCCCCATCGAGGGGGCCGGTTCGGGGGCAGAAGGCCGGTCTGCTTCGAGGGCGGAGAATTGTGGTACTCTGGGGTGCCCCGAGATTAAATTAGTCTTGGATTTTCCCGGAAGTGGGC
>CAYNMI010000010.1:0-19777 GCA_964398095.1 uncultured Desulfobacca sp. | reverse complement strand
GCGGGAAACGGGATTCGAACCCGCGACTTCGACCTTGGCAAGGTCGCACTCTACCGCTGAGTTATTCCCGCTCGCTCTATTTTTGTCTTAAAAATCGGTGGATTTGTCAAGGGGAAATTTGCCTGCCGGGGTGGAACTGTCTCCAATTCGGCCCCAGCCCGGCCTCAACCATCGCCCCGGGCAGATCTTTCCAACCCCGGCGTCCGCCCCCCCGGCAAACCGAACTTGCCAAACTTCCCGCCAAACTCCCGCCTCCTGAGGCTGCCTTCTCTCTTCCCCTTGACTGGCCCCGCAATTGTGCTAAGATCATAGTGAAATTTTTTACAAAGCCCGGTTCGCAGCTATCTAATGTGAACTCAATTACTTAGGAGTATCTCCATGGACTTTCGCACCGTGAACACCACCTGCTCTTACTGTGGCTGCGGCTGCGGCCTCCTCCTGGAGGTTTTGGATAATAAGGTGATCTCCACCCTGCCGGTGAAAACCCACCCGGTGAGCCAGGGCAGCCTCTGCATCAAGGGCTGGAATATTCACGAATTTATCGGCAGCGACCAGCGCCTGAAACAGCCGCTGTTGCGAAAAAATGGCGAACTGGCGCCGGTGAGTTGGGACGAAGCCATGGACACCGCCGCCCGGGGCCTGAAGCAGGTCGTGGATAACTACGGCCCCGACGCCGTGGCGGTGCTGGCCTCCGCCAAGGTCACCAACGAAGAGAACTACCTGATCCAGAAATTCGCCCGGGCCGCCATCGGCACCAACAACGTCGATCACTGCGCCCGTCTCTGACACAGCTCCACCGTGGTCGGTCTGGCCGCGGCCTTCGGTTCCGGCGCCATGACCAACTCCCTCCCCGAGTTGGCCGACGCCAGGTGCATCTTCATCATCGGCTCCAACACCACCGAAAACCACCCCATCGCCGCCAAGTGGATCTTTAAGGCCAAAGAACACGGCGCCAAAATTATCGTGGTCGATCCCCGCTTCACCCAAATGGCCTTCCTGGCGGACCTCGCGGTGCAGCACCGCCTGGGCACCGACGTGGCCCTCATCAACGGTCTGATGCACCTCATCATTAAAGAAGGCTGGCACGCGCAAGCATACATCGCCGAACGCACCGAAGGCTTCGAGGCCCTGGCCGCCAAGCTGGAGGACTATCCCCCGGACCGGGTGGCTAAGATCACCGGCATCGATGCCGCCACCTTGCGCCAGGTGGCCGAGATGTTCGCCAAAAACCAGCCCGCCTCCATCGTTTACTGCATGGGCATCACCCAACACACCACCGGCGTGGACAACGTCAAGTCCCTGGCCAACCTGGCCATGCTCACCGGCAACGTCGGCGTCGCCTCCGGCGGCGTCAACCCCCTCCGGGGCCAGAACAACGTCCAGGGGGCCTGCGACATGGGCGGCCTGCCCAATGTCTTTACCGGTTACCAGCCCGTGGCCGACGAGGCCGCCAATCAGAAATTCTCCCAGGCCTGGGGCCAAGACCTCCCCAAAAAGCCCGGGCTCACCATCCTGGAGATGTTCCACGGCATTGATGAAGGCAAGATCAAGGCCCTCTACGTCGTGGGCGAAAACCCCCTGGTCACCGACCCGGACCTGCGCCACGTCGAGTCTGCCCTCAAAAAACTCGATATTTTTATCGTCCAGGATATCTTCCTGACCCAAACGGCCAAATTCGCCGACGTGGTCCTGGCCGGGACCTCCTTCGCCGAGAAAGACGGCACCTTCACCAACACCGAGCGCCGGGTGGAACTCGTGCGCCAGGCCATCCCGCCGGTGGGCCAGTCCCGCCCCGACTGGATGATCACCCAGGACCTGTCCACCCGCCTGGGTTATCCCATGCACTACGACTCCCCGGAAGCGATCTTCGAGGAGATCAAGGGACTCACCCCCAGCTACGCCGGCATGAGCTATGCCCGCCTGGCCGGCCAGGGCCTCCAGTGGCCCTGCCCCACCGAGGACCACCCCGGCACCGTCTTCCTGCACAAGGACCGCTTCAGCCGCGGCAAAGGCGCCTTCACCGCCATCGACTACCAGCCGCCGGCCGAAATGACCGACGCGGCTTACCCCATGTTCCTCACCACCGGCCGGGCCTTCGTCCACTACCACTCCGGCACTATGACCCGGGTCTCCCCCACCCTGCAGCATGAACTGCCCGAGGGCTACGTGGAGATCAGCCCCGCAGACGCCAAAGCCATGGCCATCAAAGACGGCGAGCGGGTCAAGGTCAGCTCCCGGCGGGGCGAAATCCAGATCAAGGCCAAGATCAGCCGCAAAGTGAACCGGGGCGTGGTCTTCATCCCCTTCCACTTCGCCGAAACCGCGGCTAACGTCCTCACCAACCCGGCCTGCGACCCCGTGGCCAAAATCCCGGAATACAAGGTCTGCGCCGTCAAGGTGGAAAAACTGGCCGCGTCTTTGCGTCTTGGCGCCTTGGCGTGAGATTATCTTATGGTAGGGGCGGGCCTGCGTGTCCGCCCTATTTTTCTGCTTCTTTGCTCCTTGGCGCCTTTGCGTCTTGGCGTGAGATTTTCTTATAGCCCGGGAGCCATACCCACCGCCCTCCCGTTTTTCCCCTTTGCCATCCCTGCCGCCCGCGATACAATGCCCCCATGGAGTCTTTGTTGGCAGACCTCAAAACCCAGGCCCAGGCCCTGGAACCCGAACTCACCGCCCTCCGCCGGGAGTTCCACCAGCACCCGGAGCTCTCCCACCAGGAGGCGCGCACCGCCCAAGTCGTGGCGGATTATCTGAACAATTTGGGGCTGGAGGTCCGGACCGGCATCGCCGGCCACGGGGTGGTGGGGGTATTGAAGGGAGGCCGCCCCGGCCGGGCCGTGGCCTGGCGGGCCGACATGGACGCCCTGCCCATCGCCGAGAAGTGCCGGCTCCCCTGGCGCTCGCAAGTGGAGGGCGTCATGCACGCCTGCGGCCATGATTTTCATCTGGCCATCGCCCTGGGCGCGGCGCGGCTCCTCAGCCGCATGCCGGACCGCCTGGCCGGGCATTATGTCTTCATCTTCCAGCCCGCCGAAGAAGGCCCGCCCCTGGGCGATTCCGGCGCCAAGGGCATGGTGGCCGCGGGCGTCATGGAGAACCCCAAAGTGGCGGCGGTGTGCGCCCTGCACGTGGCGCCCAATCTGGACGTGGGCCACATCCGCTACGGCCCCGGGGTGGTCATGGCCGGGGCCGACCGCATCATCCTCACGGTCACCGGCAAATCGGCCCACGGCGCCACCCCCCATCGCGGGGTGGACCCCATTTGGGTCACGGCCCAGACCCTCAATCTGATCCAGGGCTTCCTGGCCCAGCAGATCGACTCCCGCTCCCCCAAGGTCTTCACCTTCGGCCGCATCCAGGGCGGCAACCGCTTCAACATCCTGGCGGACGAAGTCGTGTTGGAAGGCAGCCTGCGCTATCTCCAGGAGTCGGTGCGCCAGGAGGTCCTCACCGGCCTGAAACGGCAGTTCGCCGGGCTGTCCCAGGCCACCGGCGCCGAGATCAGGCTCACGGTGGAGCCCCTCTTTCCCATGCTCAGGAACGACCCGGAGCTCACCACCCAGGCAGTCCAGGTTCTCCAGACCCTGCTGGGCGTGCCCCGCCTCAAACGCCTGCACCCGGCCATGGGCAGCGAAGACTTCCCCTACTACGCCGCCGTCGCCCCGGGCTTTTACTTTTTTCTGGGGGTGCGCACCCCCGGAGCCCGGGGCCAGGCCCTGCACTCCCCCCACTTCAACCCCGATGAGGCCGCCCTGCCCTACGGCCTCATGGCCGCGGCCGGCCTCCTGGCCTGCCTGGCCGAGCCGGAGTTTCCGCCCCTGGCCCCCGCCGCTCCCCAGACCCACGCAGCCGACCCGGACACCATGTAGAATATAGTCATAACATGAAAAAGAGGCCCCCGGGCAGGAGTCCATCCCCCCGGCTAAGCCTCCCTTCCGCTGAACTTTTTCAATTGGGGCTAGGCGCCCCTTCGTCACCGTCAGCCATTTTTCCCAAACGTTAATGGGCCAGACGACTCATAAACTGGACTAAAATCTGCTTTTCCTCCTCAGTCTCCATGCCTTCGTCTTCCAGAATAATGACCTGATTCTTTCCCAGCCTCTTGGCCTCGTATAACGCCTGGTCTGCCCTCTCGATAAGGCTGGTGCTGGTCTCTCCCGGCTGATATGCAGACACCCCGAAACTGGCGGTCAACCTGATTTCCGAGTCCAGGAAGGTTATCTCCTGCAAACGGCGCCGGGAACGCTCCCCAAAAACGATTGCTTCATTCGCGCCGGTGCTTGGGAGCATCATAATAAATTCTTCTCCGCCCCAGCGCGCCACCAAATCCTCGTGCCGGCTTCTTTCCATCAGGAGGGCGGCAAAAGCCTGGAGCACCTGGTCCCCCGCACTATGACCGAAATTGTCGTTGATGGACTTGAAGTCGTCCAGGTCGGCCATGATGATGGACAGGGGCGTCTGGTGCCTCTGGGCAAAAGAGATGGCGCTGCCCAGGCTCTCCAGGAAGATGCGCCGGTTGGCGATGCCAGTCAATGAGTCAGTGTACATCAAGGTAATGATACGGTCATGCGCTTCCCGTAGCCGGTTGAAACCAACGGTGATTCCTCCCAGGCCCAGAAGCCACAAGAAGCCATGCACCCACCAGAGTTCCATAGTAGTCACCGGCCGCTGCTGGTCCACGTTCCACCAAAGGGATAACACCACCACTATGCTCCACGTAGCCAGGAGTGCCCAGGCATAGTAAGTAAGGCGGGAGAGCTCTCCGCAGCGGGCAATGTGTTGCTTCATAATCGGTCGAACCTTTCCCCCTTGGCTAGGGATGATGCGGCCTGAAGCCGCGGTATCATCTGGTGCGTAGGCCTGGCGCGCCGCCGCTCAGAAACCCGGGGTCGAAAACGGTTGGACCCGGAAAAATCCTCGCCTACCCACTGAATGATTGCACCACGCCTTAAATCCGAATCAAGCTAAATGAGGGGCGCCCCGGGCCTCCAGCCTCAGCTTGAACCCTGACATCTGTTCAAGCCCAGGATGTTCATTCGGGCAGATGGGATGAAATGTGCACCAGTGCCGGTCACAGGACCCCAAGCACCTCAAGTGGCAGTCAGGATTCCCCTCACTTATTTGGTGTCTGCGCCAAGCAGCCGCAAAGGCCGGCCTTGCCTCGGTGCAACCAAAACCATGACTGTAACCGGTAACTCCAGGCCCGGGGCCCCCCAAACTTTATCGCACCCATGCCACATGCACTCGTACAGCATGGCCGCCTCCCCTTTGGGAACATGCAATTATTTGGCTTGGCCCGCTGTGCGATGCTGTTGATTGGATTATCCCTGATCAGAGGCGTTATAAAAATGGGGACTTTCCCGGATTTTGACCTCCGGATTATTGGATTCTTACGGTGGGGATATCTGTATTTTTGGGTAAGACGGCGGGAAATTATAGATATGCCGGGGCCGGCAGAGGTTGCCAGGGGCCTGGTCTTGTCAAGCTCAACGATGCGGTTTTGGTGGAAGGGCGATCTCTAAATCAGGAATTTCATGAGCTTAAAATCAGGTGTTGCCCGTATTGTTATGTAATATACCTGCGCTATTTATAGTACATCTGGTGATTAGGGAGGTTTTAAAATGGCTGCTAAAGGCAATGCCAATGTCCAGATGCATGGTTCACCCGAGCTAACCTCGCTATACCAAGAGTCAACCGCCTTTGATGCCAAGCGCTGGGCGGAGAATCTAAGTCGCTTCTATGAGGTGTGTAAAAAACAAACCTCGGAGGCGGAATTGGCAGAGGCCCGCCAGCGCGGCTGCTACCGGGTGTTGCCTCCGGTTGTCGAGCCGCCTGATAATGATCCGACCATAAGCGAGTTGCTCCAGGAATTAGATGAGTCAATTCGGAAGTCGTTGACATCCTAGTGGAGCGTTTCATAATTAGCTGGACTTAAAATCAGGATGGAGGCGCGGATTTGGCAGTTTAAGTCCCCCTTTTCTAAAGGGGGATTTAGGGGGATTTTAAGGGTTTACCAAAATCCCCCCTGACCCCCCTTTAAGAAAGGGGGGAAAAGACCCGCTTTTCCGGGGTCGCTTTAATTCTGAAACACACCACTAGATGGGTTCTTGGTACGGGGATATAACCAGAAGATCCAAGCTCGGCTGCTAATCAGCCGGCGGCTTGGAGCGCTTCAGCCACTCCGGCGTGACCGCCCCGGGGATGGCGTCGCCTTCGGGAATATAGGGCTTGAGGTCCAGGATGGGGGTGCCGTCCCGGGCGTCCAGGTCCGCCACTTCCAGCACGTTCCCCTCTATCCTGATGATCCGGCCGGCGGTGAAGCCGATGAGGTTGGGGCGCTCCGGAGAGCGGCAGGCGAAGACGCCGGTTAACGGATTGGCCGGGTCCCGGCGGGGATGCACCTGGAGGGTCCGGCGCCCCTCCGGACTATCGTTCTCGTGGAACCAGTACAACACCCAGAGGTGGGAAAAATCCTTCAGGCCCTGGAGGGCCGGCCCATACTCCGGGTAAATTTCCAGCCAGACGCGCTTCCCCTGCTTTTTCACCCTGCCGATGGGATTCAGACAGACGGGTTCGATGGTGCCTCTCCTTGGGTTTATGTGCTTCGGGCCGGCGTTTCCCGCCAAGACCAAGTCCCAGCCTGAAAATTCTCTAGCGTTTCACGCTCCATGGTTTCTGTGCGGAAAAGTTTTCAACGGCACCGGTATCATAGCGGTGCAGGTGCACAGGTTGAAAACCTGTGCCACCAAAGGCGGCGAGCCCGGAGGCTGGCCCCACCGGTTCTTATAGGGCGGCCTGTGGCCGCCTGGCTTGGCGCCTAAGAAGCCCAAAGCTCCTGTTCATCTGCATGGGAACGAGCTTAACCCTCACCGGCCAAACGCCTGGGCTACCCCCCGGTCCCCTGCCCCAACATCTTTTCCAGTACTTCTCGCACCAGCCCCAGAGGCACGTCGTCTTCGATCACCGCCTCGCCCAGGCGCGGCAGCAGCACAAAGGGCACCCCGGTCTCCTGGCGCTTCTTATCCAGGCGCAGGGCCGCCATCACCTCCGCCGGGTTGAGTTCCGGCAGCGGGCGGCACAGGCCGCAGTCCCGGATCAGCCCGCGGCCCCACTCGGCCTCGGCCGGGTCCAGGCCCGCCAGGCGCGCCGACAGGGTCAGGCCCGCCACCATGCCCCAGGCCACCGCCCGGCCGTGGGGCAGGCGGAAGCGGGAGGCCTGCTCCAGGCCGTGCCCCAGGGTGTGGCCGAAATTGAGGATGCGCCTGAGGTCCCCTTCCCGCTCGTCGGCCGCCACCACCTGGGCCTTGATGGCCGCGGCCCGGTAGATGGTCTCGGTCAAGGCCGCCTCATCCTGAAAAATGCCGGTCCGGGCGGCGTGTAAGCGCTCCAGCAGATCCCGGTCCCTGATAAATCCGGCCTTGAGCACTTCGGCCAGGCCGTTGAGCCGCTCGGCCCGGGGCAGAGTGCCCAAAAATTCCGGGTCAATGACCACCAGTTTCGGCTGATGAAAGGTGCCCAAAAGGTTCTTGCCTTCGGGCAGATTGATGGCGGTCTTGCCGCCGATGCCGGCGTCCACCATGGCCAGCAGGGTGGTGGGCGCCTGGATGACCGGCAGCCCCCGCATGAAGATGGAGGCCAGAAAACCGGAGAGGTCCCCCACCACGCCGCCCCCTAAAGCGATGACGGCAGTGCGCCGGTGAGCCCCCCGCTGCAAAAACTCCCGGGCCAGGCGCTGGACCACGGCCCAGGTCTTGGCCCGCTCCCCGGGAGGCGTAGTCAGAAGCGCCGGCGCAAAACCGGCCGCGCTAAGCGAAGCCAGGACCGCGGCGCCGTGCAGGCGGGCCACCCGGCGATCCGAGATCACCACGAGTTGGGGTGGGAATTTAAAGGCGCTCAGCAGGGGTCCCAAACGGTGGCGCAGGCCCGGCTCGATCACCAGCCGGTAGCTTACGTCCCGGCCGGGCAGCGGCACGCGAATCTCCCGCATTACCGGCTTCCGCCTCCGTGCTTGCGACCGGGGATTACCGGCCGGAGGCCTGTGCCACTCAAGAAAATCTCCCGCATCACCAGCCTCCGGGACGCAGGGTGCGAATTTCCTCCATCAAGGCGTGGAATTGGTCGGGATAGAGGGATTGGGCCCCGTCGGACATGGCCTTGCCCGGCTCATGGTGCACTTCGATCATCAGGCCGTCGCAACCCGCGGCCACCGCGGCCCGGGCCAGCGGCGGCACCAGGTACCGGCGGCCCGCGGCGTGGCTGGGGTCCGCGATGATGGGCAGGTGGCTCTCCCGGCGCACCGCCGGAATGGTGGCCAGGTCCAGGAGATTCCGGGCATGTTCGCCGATGCCCCGGATGCCCCGCTCACAGAGGATCACCTGGGCGTTGCCCTCCGACATGATATATTCCGCCGCCATGAACCATTCATCCAGGGTGGCGTACATGCCCCGCTTCAGCAGCACCGGCTTCTTGGTCCGGCCGGCGCAGCGCAGCAGGCTGAAGTTTTGCATATTCCGGGCCCCGATCTGGATGATGTCGGCATATTCGGCCACCAGCTTCAGGGACTCCTGATCCACGGCCTCGGTGACGATGAGCAGCCCCGTCTCTTCCCGCACTTTTTTCAGGAGCTGCAGGCCGGCCTTCCCCAGCCCCTGATAGCTGTATGGCGAGGTGCGGGGCTTGTAGGCCCCGCCCCGGAAGATGCGGGCCCCCGCGGCCTTGACGCTCTCGGCGATGATCATGACCTGGCTTTCGCTCTCCACCGCGCAGGGGCCGGCGATGACCACGAAATGCCTCCGGCCCAGGTCGAAGCCGGGGAAATGGATGATGGTGTCTTCCCGCTTCATTTCCCGGCTCACCAGCTTGTAGGGCCGGGAGACCGGGATGGCCTGGATCACCCCGGGCATATCCACGAACAGGGCCGGGTCCACCGGGCCGGGATTACGTAAAACCGCGATGGCCACCCGTTCCCCGCCGGGCATGGGTTGGGCCTCGAATCCCTGGCTGACGATCTTGGCCACCACCCCCTGGATCTGGGCTTCGGTGGCGTCCTTATCCATCACAATGAGCATAATTACTCTCCACCAGGCGCCACGGGGAACCTGGGGATGCCGGGGCCCGCCGGCCACCCTGATGCCTGGACCGGCGGTTACCGTCCGGAGGAATCCCCATCACCCGCGGCAAATCAACACCTTATGCCTTTTGTACCAGGGATCGGCGCCAAAAGCAACCAACTGGACAGAAGTCCCCGGCTAAGGGGTAAGTAATTGACCTTCAGGAGTGACGGACAAGGCAGGCGGGAGTAGGGAAGTTTTCTCGAAGATTCCCCGGGGACATTAAACCGCTTTCCGTTTCAAATGCAACAAACTGAACCTGTAACTTACCGATAATTCATATTCTTTTAACCGAAAACTGAAAACCGAAAACTGTATTAAACTTGACGCCAGCAAAGCACCACCATGCCTAAGGCCATAGCCGCCCCATAGGGGATGGCGGTGCTCTTGAGAAACGAGGGCCGCGGCGGTTTGGCGTCGAAAGGCCGGCAGAGGAACCAGTTCAGGATGAAATCCCTGACCTGCCGGATCCCGGCCAGGAACTGCCCCTGCCACAGCCAGACGGCCAGGACGATCACCCCGCCGCAGATTCCCATATACACAAAGAGGTACAGGGCGAGCCGCCATCCCAGCCAGGCCCCCAGGGCGGCGCTGGCCTTGACATCCCCGGCCCCCATGCCTCCCAGCAGATACGGTCCCAACAGCAGGATAAATCCCAGCCCCAGTCCCGCCAACCCATTCCAAAGACCCGGGAGACCGTGATACCCCAGTTGAAAACCCAAACCCGTCAAGACCCCGCCCAGGGTCAGCCAGTTGGGAATTCTCCTGGTCTTGAGGTCCCAACCGGCGATTCCCAGGCTAAGTAGGAGCGGCGGGATCAGACCAATGTGGGCCTTAAGCCAGGGACCAAAGCCATACAGCCAGTCCGGCAACCTCGCCTCCGGCGCGAATTTTTTCTGTCTCCCTAAATTCCTCGGCATTTTTCCCCCTTAAGATTAATTTTCCCGGCTGCCAAAGTCCCCCGCCGCATAACTTCTTGGTTGCCTGGCGATCCTGATGATATATTGGAGCAAAACCACCGGGGGTGGATAGGATAACCGGCATGGCAAAAATCATTCTCATCCAGGCCCTTCCGGCGCCCCGCCTGGACAGCCGGGAGAACCTGGCCCGGGCCCTGAAGCTCCTGGAGGGCTGCCGGGGGCAGGAAGCTGATCTGATCTGCTTCCCCGAGTATTTTCCCAGCTTCGGAGACGAGGAACTGGCCGCGGCCGCGGCGGACCTCCAGGCGTATATCGTCGCCGGTCTGGTGGAGGACGGGCCGGGAAATCGCTATAATACCGCCACCCTGTTCGACCGCCGGGGCCGGGTATTGGGCCGCCAGCGCAAGCATAACGTGGGCCGCTTGGAGCGTCAGGCCTTCGGCGTGGTCCCCGGGGAGGGCTGGCAGGTCTGGGACACCGACCTCGGCCGCCTGGCCCTGCCGGTCTGCATCGATTTTTGGGGCCAACCGGAGGCGGCCCGGCATTTGGCCGCGGCAGGGGCGGATCTCATCGTCAATCCCGCCATCTTTCCCATCCTCCGGGGCCACTGGCACACCGGGGCCCTGACCCGCGCCTTTGACTATTACCTGCCGGTGGTGGGCGTGAATACCGCCACCGTGGTAGCCGAGATTGCCGGACGCCCCTTCTCCCTGCAAGGGGGGCAGTCCTTCGCCATCCAACCCCCGGCCCCCGCGGATAAGGCTGACCTGGCCTCCCAGGTGCGGGGTTGGGATGACCTGGCCGACTGGATCGTGCTCCGCAGCGGCGAAACCGAAGCGGTCCTCACCGTCAATCTGGACCTGGACGGCCCCCGCCGCTGGCGGCCTCTCGTTCACCAACGCTTCGGCATCTCCCGGTGAGGTCCCAGGGGGATAACGCGACCGCGCCCCGCTGCCGGCCCGCACCACCACTAGACGCACCATCCATATCACCTCTGAGCCGCATATTTGGGGGGGCAAGGGCATCGCCGGCTTCGGCGCTCCCGGAAGGCATAAATTTTTGCCTGAAAACCATCTTAATATCGGTTTACCCCGGTACTTTCCTTGACATTGAGGAAATAATCCTTAAATATTTAAATCAGGTCGAACGGGGCGGGTTTGACTCAACGCTCTAAATTTCAAGGAGAGATATGATGCGAAAATTTGTCATTTTTGTTGTAATAGCGGCTCTCTGCCTGTTCCTGGCAGTGCCGGTGCTGGCCCAGCCCAAGGGCGGCGCCCTCATGAAGATGGATGTCTTCACCCCCATCGCCAAAGGCTATGATTTCGTCCGGGAAGGCAAATATGCCGCCGCCAAGATGGAATTCGCGACGGCGGTAAAACGTGATCGTCACAACCCCTTTGCCCTCAACAACATGGCGGTGCTGGAAGAGCGGGAAGGTAAATTGAACGACGCTTTGGCCAACCTGAAAGATGCCACCACTCATGCCAATGCGTATGTCGACAAGGTAACGCAAACCTGCTTTGCCGGCGGCGGCTGTCTGGCGGTTAAACCCTTGCGCGAGAAAGGCGAAAAGAGCTCCATCGCTCCCATCATCCAGGAGAATATCAAGAAGCTCGAGGCCAAGATTGTCGCAACCAAACATCCCGCGCCTGCAGGAACCCCCCCGCCGATGGCTCCAACACCGCCTCAGCAAAAGGCGAAATAACCAGAGGGGCCTTCGGGCCCCTACCGCCCCGTTTCTTGCTTTAACTGGCGCTATCGGTTGATGAGTATCGAACCCGGCTATTAGCACCTCAGTCAATCTCATTTCGGGGGCCAGGGGTCGCAAGACCCCCCCTGGCCCTTATTTCACCTTGAACTGCGCCGGCCCTGCCCCGGTTTTCAGAGATCAGCCAACCACGTTTGCGCCGTTTCCCGGAACCCACTCTTGAGGCAAATATTCGGAGAGCCCTGAATCCACCCGGTCTTCGACCTTCTAACCTGCCTCCCTGGACCGTAGAACCACCCCTCCGAAAAACTTTACCAGGCAGTTACTCATGGGCCTGCGGCCCACCCACAAATTATGAAGCTTGTAGGGCGGGCGTCCCGCCCGCCGTCCAGTGAGCAGTGTAGGGCAGGCACTGCCCGCCATGTAGGGTGCGCGCACTGCGCACCATCATGAGACCCAGGCAGAACCCCTCTGCCACTAATCTTAAGGAAACTTTACCGGGCAGGCAAATTTGGCGTTATTCGGGGTGGGACAGCAGGCCCTGGAGGTCCCGGAGGCCTTGCCGTGCCTGGCGCAGGGCCTGCACGATCCGAGACTCCCGGGGAACCCGGTCGGGCAGGAAGGTTTGATAATTTACCCCGAAAGGCGCCCGGGTGGACTGAAATTCTGACTGGAGCGCGGCCAGTTCCTGCACCAGAAACAGAAACGCCCCCACCAGTGGGCCCCCACGGCCGGCGCTGACCTCATCCCACGTGAGTGGCAACTGCGTAAAGAGAGATAATGGGGGAGCCGGGGCCGGAGGGAAAAGCGCCCCGCTTTCGGCCTGGCTGGCCAGGGCCTGGGTTAGAGGCAGCCTTGCAAGCTTGGTCTTTTTTCCGGCAAACTGTTTCTTTTTCGCCATATTTCCAGAAATTCAAGACAGAGTTGGGAATAATCAATCGCCCCGGAAGACCTGGGCTCGTAATCGAAGATCGCTTTCTGCGCTATTTGGGCCTGGTTCAAGGCTTCGTTTTTCATGATTATAGTATTTAAGACTTTTTCCCGATACGGTTTCAACTGCTCCAAGATGTATTCGTTGGTGATGCTGTTACGTTTGTCGTACATGGTGAGCAAAATCCGAAACACATCCTCCTGGAAAAGATCCTCCATGGAGAGATTCTTCACGGTCTCCACCGTGGTCAGCAAATCCGCCAGGCCATCCAGGGAATAGCGGGATATCTGGCAGGGAATGATGATAAAGTCGCACGCATAAAGGGAATTGGTGGTCAAAACCCCCAAAGACGGCGGGCAGTCGATGAGAACAAAGTCATAATCTACATCTTTCAGGGCATTGGCCAGAATCGCTTCCCGGAAGACCCGGGTATAGACCTGTTCCGCCGCCCGGGCCAGGTGGATGTGGGCCGGGGCAATATCCAACCCCATGATATAGGTGGGTATCGCCACCTCACTGATGCGCTTTTTGGGGATCAGGAGAATATCCGCCATGGAACTGGCGATGACGTCGGGCTCGATGCCGATGCCGATGCTCGTGTGGCCCTGGGGGTCCAGATCGACAATCAGGGTGCGGTACCCTTGATAGGCCAGGGCGGCCCCCAGGTTAAGGGTCGTCGTGGTTTTGCCCGTTCCGCCCTTCTGGTTGATAATCGCCACAATGTGGGACATGATTTAAACTTGGGCCGGTTGGCCGCAGTGCTTGAGAATATTATTTTTGGTATGATAAGGTATAGGGGAAATCCCGTCAAGGATTATCTGGCCCGGGACTCCGGAACGATTGCCATATAATTTTCTTGACATAATTTTATTGACATGGTGGCATAAACCCTGCACAGTAGTTACAATGAATTCGAAGAAAATTATACTTGCTATGAAAACTTTACCATGACTCTGCCTCTGGAAAGAAGACGGTTTAGCCGGATTATGGTCTCCCTCCCGGTGGAGTACCACACCCGCTTGCCGGATACTGACGATCCCTTGCAGGGTCAAGGAATCCTCCGGGATATTAGCCTGGGAGGCACCTATTTCAATATTAATTCAGGTACTTCCTTCCAACCGGGTCAAATCCTCTCCCTGACCATTTCCGCCCCCCTGCCATATCTGGAAGAAAAAGACATCTCCCATCTGCGAGCCACCGGCGAGGTGGTGCGCTTCGACCCCCCGGGACCCAATCGCGCCCAGGCCGGGGTCGCCCTGAACTTCCTGGAAGGTCCAACCTTCTGTGCCACCCCCGCCCAGCCGATGTTCGAAATCTTGAACTAATTCACCAGTCAGTTCCCGCCTGATATTTAATATTCCCAACCATATCAATTAATTATATAACTACAGCCAGGACCAAAAAAATTAACATTGTGTTCATCGTTAACCATGGTGCACCATGCCCCTCCATAAAGTGGCCGTCGCCCTGAGCGGCGGCGTGGACAGCGCCGTGGCCGCCGCCCTCTTGCGGCGCCAGGGCCGGGACCTCCAGGCCATTCACCTGCGCCTGTCTCCCCTGGCGCCGCCGCCGGACCGGGTTCAAGCCCTGGCCCAACGCCTGGATATGCCCCTGACGGTGATCGACCTCCAACGGGACTTCGCCCGGGAGGTGGTGGCTTATTTCGTCTCGGAGTACACCCAGGGCCGCACCCCCAATCCCTGTGTCCGCTGCAATGCCGCCATCAAATTCGGGCGCCTGTGGGACCTCCTCCGGGCCGAGGGCTTCACGCACCTGGCCACCGGCCACTACGCCCGGCTGCACCCGGCCGGCGATGCCGGCCCCGGTCTGTTCCGGGGCGCGGACCGCCGCAAGGACCAGTCGTATTTCCTCAGCCGCCTGCCCCGGGGCCTGCTGCCCCATCTGCTCTTCCCCCTGGGGCAGATGACCAAAGGCGAAGTGCGGCGGCTCTATCACGAACTGGGCCTGCCCCCCCGGCAAGACGCCCCGGAAAGCATGGAGTTGTGCTTCATCCCCCCGGGCCCCTATCAGGATTTCCTCGTGCAGCAGCGGGGCTTCTCCGGCCCGCCCGGCGATTTCGTTGACCCCCAGGGCCGCAGCCTCGGCGGGCATCGGGGCCTGGAAAACTATACCGTGGGCCAGCGCCGGGGCCTGGGGCTCCCGGCCCGGGAACCCTATTACGTCATCGAGATACAACCGGAACTGAACCGCGTGGTGCTGGGGCATCGGCAGGACCTCTCCTCCCCGGGCCTCATAGCCTCCCGCCTGAACTGGCTCATCGAGCCCCCGGCCGGCGACTTCGAGGCCGTGGCGGTGATCCGCTACCGGCATCCCGGGGTCCCGGCCCGGATTACGCCCCTGAGCGACCGCGGGGTCCGGGTGGTCTTTGCCACCCCCCAGGCCGCGGTGGCCCCGGGCCAGGCCGTGGCCTTCTACCACCGCGACCGCCTCCTGGGCGGCGGCTGGATCGAGGCCCGGCTTAAGTGAGATGCCTGTTTTCTGTTTTCTGTTTCCTGTTTCCTGTTTTCTGTTTTATGTCCTAAAAAGTTCTGGGTGGCACCGGCATCTTGCCGGTGCAGTGGCACAGGCTTTCCAGCCTGTGCTCCTGTAGGGTGCGCCCCGCGCCCCATTTATACCAATTTCAGATTCAGATGCAACAAACTCTCCGGCTAACATAATGAATTCCCTAAATTATTTTACAGAAAACTGAAAACCGAAAACCGAAAACGGTTTTACTCGTTCCCAAGCTCCGGCTTGGGAACGCCAATTTTCCCCCAAGCTCTGCTTGGGGACATCCGGTTCATTTCTCTTTCCCGGGTCAGCCATACACCTTGCTAAGTTTTGAAGTTTTACCTTTCAAAGTTATTATGATGATAGACCCGGTGCAGAATTCCTTGACCCCAAGCCTTTGAAAATGACCACAGAAAACCGAAAACCAAAAACCGAAAACCGGCTTTTCCGCCTCATTACCTTCGGCTGCAAGGTGAACCAGTGCGACACGGCCGGCCTGGCCCGGGAGCTGGCGCTCTGCGGCTGGCGCCCCGCGGCCCCGGAGGAAATCCCGGGCCTCATCCTGGTGAATACCTGCACCGTCACCCAACGTGCCGATCAGCAGGCCCGCCAGACCGTGCGCCGCCTGGCCCGGGAGCACCCCGGGACGCCCCTCTGGGTCACCGGCTGCTACGCCCAGCGGGCCCCGGCGGAGGTGGCGGCCCTGCCCGGGGTGCAGGCCGTGTTCGGCAACCAGGAAAAGGCGCTCCTGGCCCAGATCCTGAGTACGTATCACCGCCACCCGGCCGTTGATGTCGCGCCTGGCGCTCCTGGCCCCCCCGGCTTGGCCAATGCCCTGACGCCGCTGGACCTGCCCGATTCTCCCTCCCCCCAGGACGCCTCCCCTGATTCTCACTCCCCCTTGCGGGGGGAGGGTCAGGGCGGGGGTGACAGCCTTAATCCCCCCGGCGGCCCTCCGGCCGCGCCCGCACCGGTCCTTTGGGTGGAAAATTTTTCCGCCGCGCCGCCCTTTAACCCCTGGCCGGTCCACCCCGTCCCCGGCCACACCCGGGCCTGGCTCAAGATTCAGGAGGGTTGCAGCCACCACTGCCGCTACTGCATCGTGCCCCAAGTCCGGGGCCCCCGCCGCAGCCTGGACCCCGCCGCCGTGGCCGCGGCCTTCGGCGAACTGGCCGCCCTGGGCTACCGGGAAGTGGTCCTCACCGGGGTGGACCTGGGCCAGTACGGGCTGGACCACGCCCCGCCCGGCAGCCTGGCCGCCCTGGTGCGGCGCCTGAGTAAGCATGAATGGCCTTTCCGGGTGCGCCTCAGCTCCCTGGAGCCCATGATGGTGACCCCGGCGCTCCTGGATGAGTTGGCCGCCTGGCCCAATTTCTGCCCCCACTTCCACCTGCCCCTCCAGAGCGGCGCCGCCCCGGTGCTGGCGGCCATGGGCCGGCCTTACGGTCCGGCGGAGTTTCGGGACTTGGTCCAAGAGATCATCCGGCGCTTTCCCGGGGCCGGCCTGGGCCTGGATATCCTGGTGGGGTTCCCCGGCGAAAGCGCCGCGGATTTCGAGGCCACCCGGACCCTGGTGGAGCAGCTCCCGGTGACCTACCTCCACGTCTTTCCCTATTCCCCCCGGCCCGGCGCCCCCGCCGCCGACCTGCCCACCTTGTCCGGCAACGTCATTCAAGAAAGGGCCCGCCTCATGCGCCAGTTGGGCCAGGCCAAGAAGACGCAATTTCTGGAGGCCCAACTGGGCCAGGTCCGGGAAGTGCTGGTGGAAGGCCCGGCCGCGCCTCCGGGCTGGCTCCAGGGCCTCAGCGGCCACTACCTCCGGGCAACCTTCCCCGGCCCCCTAACCTGGCACAACCGTATAGTTAAAGTGCGCTTGCTGGCACAACAGGGGGAAGTACTGGTGGGCGATGCCGTAGATGAGCCTTGATAACCATTGCTGCTGGTTTTCAAGTTCTGTTATCTATATATGATTGATATATCAATATATTTCTTATCGAATTGCGGATCGCGCCTAAAAGCAGTGAGCAGCGGATGGAGATAGGCCACAATTAGGCGAGTTTACCAACAATCTTAAGAAACAGACTTTCCTCTTTGTCCGTATACTTTTCTTTGATCGAGATGATTTCATCTTCAATGGCAAAGAAAGCATCCACGACATCGGGATTGAAGTGACTCCCTCTTGATTCTTTAATAATGGTGAATGATTTCTCTAACGAGAAGGCTTCCTTGTAAGGCCGCTTGGAAATCAGGGCATCGAAGACGTCGGCAATGGCCGTGATCTGTCCGACCTGGGGTATGGCTTTGCCTTTTAACCTTCGGGGGTAGCCGGTGCCGTCCCATCTCTCGTGGTGAGTAAGGGCGATGATCTCCGCCAACTTCAGGTAACCTGCCTTGGCGCCTTCCAGGATACGCGCCCCAATGAGGGTATGCTGTTTCATGATCTCCCATTCATCAGGGTCCAATTTGCCCGGCTTCAGAAGAATGCGGTCAGGAATGCCGATTTTGCCGACGTCATGCATGGGGGCGGCGTATAAGATCCATTGGGCCACGTTGTCGCCCAGTCTCAGTTGACGGGCTATTGCGGCCGAGTAAGCACTCATGCGCAGGATATGGGCTCCGGTGTCCTCATCCTTGTATTCTGCGGCCCTGGACAACCGCAGAATGGTGCCCAGGGACGCCTCTTTTAACTTATCCAGGGCAAGACGGAGCTGTCCCGTGCGGTGGGCTACTTCCGCCTCCAGCTCTTGCTGATAATTTTTCATGTGGTCATGGTAAGCTTTCACCTGCACCTGGGCATTCACGGTGGCCTGAAGTTCAGACCGGTCCACCGGTTTGGAGAGGAAATCGTTGGCCCCGGCCTGCAAAGCCTTGATCCGGTCTTCCACCGCCTGTAAGGCCGTAACCATCACAATGGGAATAGCTTGGGTCTCTTCAGCCTCCTTCAGCCTTTTGGCCACTTCAAAGCCATCCATTTTGGGCATCATGATGTCCAGGAGGATGACGTCCGGAGAAATCTCTCCAACCTCTCTCAAGGCGGTTTCGCCGTCAGGAGCTTGAAATACCTGATACCCTAAAGGCACCAACATATCTTCCAGCAATTCCCGGTTGACCGGCTCGTCATCCACTACCAAGATGCGCCTGGCTTGGTTAGGCATCGTTTTCCCTTGCGGAGATTAATTTGCTGTAAAAAAGGTTCAGGCTTTCCCGGCGTACAGATAATCGGTCACCTGAGAGGCGAATTTCCGGGTGTCGATGGGTTTGGGGATGTATCCCACAGAGCCGCATTCAAGGGCTTTTTGCCGGTCTCCCGGCATCGCGTCCGCCGTCAGGACCACTACGGGGATACGTTGGGTGGAGGGTTCCTGTTTCAGCAGCTTGATGGCATCTAAGCCGTTTATCCCGGAAAGTCTGATATCCATGAGGATGAGGTCCGGGCTCTCGGATCTGGCGAGCTCAATGCCGGCTTTCGCCCTGGTGGCCGATATAACCCGATAGCCGGACAACTCCAGTAAATCCTGGGCCAGTTCCAGGTTGAGCAGGTTGTCTTCGATGATCAGTATCTTCTTGTCGGCCATCGCGCTCTTCCCTGATTGCCATTATCGGTCGATTTTCTTTTTCCCTTTAATAATGTCCCCCGTGGTTCCAACAGCCGGAGTTAGGCATTATTTTTCCGGCAAGGTTTCTGGTTCTACCCCTGACCGCAGGGGAATAATGAAGGTGAAAGTGCTGCCCTGGTCTTTGCCGGCACTTTCCATCCAAATCCTGCCCCTGTGGTGCTCCACCATTCGGCGGGTCAGGGCCAACCCCAGGCCCGTTCCTTCCTGCTGGCGAGCATAAGATGAATCCACCTGTTCAAATGCCTCGAAGATGCGCTCCTGGTCCTCAGGGGAAATACCGATCCCGGTGTCGGCCACGCTGACTTCCAGATTTTCGGCTTCTTTCCTCACCTTTACCTTAATCTCCCCCCCATCAGGAGTGTATTTGGCCGCATTGGAGAGGAGATTGAACATGATCTGCTTGAGCTTGCGCTCATCCGCAAAAATGCTCAGACCGGCCAGATCCGGGGCCAGATCAGTCTCGAGGCGGAGTTGATGTTTGAATGCCTTTTCCTTGATCATCATCAGGCTGTTCTGTATCAAATCGGCAATGCCCACGGACGTGAGTTCCAGGCTCATCTTGCCGCTTTCCACCTTGGACAAATCCAGGATGTCGTTGATCAAGGAGAGTAGGTGCCGGCCGCTGGTCAGGACATGGTTGATCTGCCGGGATTGCTTCTCGTTGAGAGGGCCAAAATGTTGGTCTTGCAGTATTTCCGAAAAACCGAGGATGGCGTTCAAAGGGGTGCGCAACTCGTGGGACATGCTGGAGAGAAATTCAGACTTGGCCCGGTTGGCAGCTTCGGCGGTATTCTTGGCTTTCATAAGGGTCGCTTCAATTTTCATGGGCTCGGTCAGATCCCGGGTCAGCTTGGCAAAGCCGCGCAGATGGCCGCCCTGATCCCGGATCGCCGTGAAGACCTCGTTCGCCCAGAAGGTTGAGCCGTCCTGGCGCACCCGCCAGCCCTCGTCCTCGAATTGTCCCTTGGCGGCCACCA
>CAYNMI010000009.1:0-19853 GCA_964398095.1 uncultured Desulfobacca sp. | reverse complement strand
GCTAATCATGCCGTAAGAGAAATCCAGGCCCCAGAGGCTGAGGTCCGGGCGGGCCTGGGCCAGATAACCCAGGAGATAGCCGGGGCCGGTGCCCACATCCAGGAGACGCACTCCCGGCGGCAGGTCCCCTGCCAAATCGGCCACGAAACGCCGGTAGATCAGGCGCATCAGGGAACCCTGGGCCATGGGGGCGTAAAGCCAGGGCGGGGGTTCGAGATGCTTACCCCGCAAGATGGAAGTCAAAGTCATGCGAGTCCTTGCAGGCCAGGCGCCACCTTAGATTGAGCCCGGCCTCCCGCCAGACGAAGTGCACCAGCTACCCCCAGGAGTCCCGCGACCAGCAGGACGATATCGGGCGGATAGTGCATCGAGATTATAGCATTTGCCATAAATTCATGCCGCCGGCTGATCTTGAAATCTCCCTTGAAAAAGGGGGGTAAAAAAACGCCTGGGCAAACTCACCTTATTGATCCGACAGACCACTAGCATCTAAGGCGACCCGGCCCGCCGCGGCGCCTTGGGGCGGGACCCGGCGGACCACCAGGAACAGGAAAACCGCCAGAATCAACGGTTCCAACGGGCACCCCAGTTTTTTCGCCAGAAAAGTCGTCAGGAAGGGGGTGAGCCAGACCGCCGGCAACCAATATTTCTCCCCCGGCCGCCAGCCCTGCACATAACCTTCCCAGGCCATCCAGGCCAGCGGTAAGGACAGGAGCGCCAGGTCGTACTCAAAGGCGTAGGGGGTGGCCAGCAAAGCCCCGATAACCAGGGTGGAGGCCCGGACGGCCAGGGGCGCCTCCCGCCGCCAGACCCAGAAGACGAGCACCGCCACCACGCCGGTGACGATCCCTTGGATGATCCAGGCGGTGGGGAGGCCGCCGCCCAGGAGGCGCACCGCGGCAAAGGGAGTGGACATCTGAGGCCACAGTTGGGAAATCGTGGCCACGATCTCCCGGGCTAGAGGGATGGTTTTCCAAAAGAGGATCCAGACCTTGAGGCCGAACACCGCGGCGCTGAGCCCGGCCAGGCCGGCCACCGTGGCCAGCATGGCCCCCAGCGCCCGCCAGCGGCGACCCCCCAAAAAGGCGACGAGCATCAGAAATCCCAAATGGGGCTTGTAACTGATGCTGACTCCCAACAGGAGACCTGCCAAAAGCGGATAGCCATCCACGGCCAGCAAACCCCCGCCCATGAGGCCGATGAGTAGAAATATCCCCTGGCTGTAGAAGAAATTCAGGGCGTTGCCCGGGAAGGCCAGGGCTAATTTGCGGGTTAAGGGGTCGGGGGCGATGCGGCGCAAGACCGCCAGGGCGCCCCACAGGGTGCCGCCGAGCCAGCCGGCCAGGGAAACCAGGTAGGGCAGGAGGCCCAGGGGCAGGATGAGCAACAGAAATGACGGGGGATAGAGCCACGGCAGGAGTTGGCGCTGATCGTCTCCGAGGGCGGTCTCCATCCGGCGCAGCTTGGGGACATTATAGACGGCCCCGGGGGCTTTTTTCAGAGCCAGGTTGGAGGCCGACCAGAGCAAGACATAATCGGAATTTTTGATGCCGCCGGTGTTGGGACCCAGGTCCCCCAGTTGATAGATAGCCAGGAGGATGTAGGTGATGATCAGAACCCAGCACAGGAGGCTCAGGCGTTCCCGGGTCAGCAGCTTAAGCTTCATGACGGCGGTTCCCGGCGCGCAGATAGCTGGCAAAGGGGGGTGTCATCAACCGTGGGCCTCCAACCGGGGTATCGTGACCCGGATATTTTCCCCAGAACGTTCAAACCGGCCCTCCGGCTCACCGGAAGTGACAGGCGACCCAGTGGTCCGAGGCAGTCTCCCGGAAGGGCGGGACCGTCTCCTGGCACAGGGGCGCCTGGGCTTCGGGGCAGCGGGGGTGGAACGGGCAGCCCGGCGGGACGCTGACCGGGCTGGGGGGCTCTCCCTTGAGGGCCGGGGGCTTGAAGGTCCGCTCCGGGGTGGGCCGGGGCACCGCGGCCAGGAGGGCCTCGGTGTAGGGGTGCAGCCGGGCCCGGGCCAGGACCGGCCGGGGGGCCATTTCCATCAACCGGCCCAGGTACATCACCGCCACCCGGTTGCTGATCTGGGAGATGACGCTCAGGTCATGGGAGATGAAGAGATAGGTGAGGCCGTGGCGCTGTTGCAGCTCGGCCAGGAGGTTGAGGATCTGGGCCTGGATGGACACGTCCAGGGCGCTGACGGGCTCGTCGGCCACGATGAGGCGGGGCCTCAGGGCCAGGGCCCGGGCGATCCCCAGGCGCTGGCGCTGGCCGCCGCTGAATTCATGGGGGTAGCGGTCCAGGACTTCGGCGCTCAGCCCCACTTCCGCGAGCAGTTCCTCCACCCAGGCCCGGCGCTCCGGGCGGCTCCCCAGGTTATGAATGACAAAGGGCTCCTCCAGAATCTGGCCGATGGTCATGCGGGGGTTAAGCGACGAGTAGGGGTCCTGAAAGATGATCTGGATGTGGCGCCGCAGTTCCTTGAGGCGCTTTTTGGAGACCCCGGCCAGGTCTTCCCCGGCGAAGAGGATGCGGCCCCCCGTGGGAGGGTGCAGGGCCAGCACCAGGCGGCCCAGGGTGGACTTGCCGCAGCCGGACTCCCCCACCAGGCCCAGGGTTTCCCCCGCGGGCATGGCAAAGCTGACGCCGTCCACCGCCTTGAGCACGGGCCCCCGGCCCCAGGGGCCGGGCAGGCGGAAGTAGCAGCTTAGTTCCTGGGCGGACAACAGTTCAGACATAATTCCAACACCGCACTAAGTGCCCGGGGTTCACCTCCACCCAGGGGGGTTCTTCCAGGCAGCGCCCGTGGGCCAGGGGGCAGCGGTCCCGGAAAAGGCAGCCCGAGGGCGGCTGCGCGGGCAGGTGGCCGTGAATGGCGGCCAGGATTTCCCCGGGCGGATGCCGGAAATCCAGCCGGGGCACCGAGCCCAGGAGCCCCTGGGTATAAGGGTGGTCCGGGTGGCGGAAGAGTTCCGCGGTGGCGGCCTGTTCCACCATGAGCCCGGCATACATCACCGCCACCCGGTCGGCGGTCTGGGCCACGATCCCCAGGTTGTGGGTGATGAACAACACCGCCAGGCCCAATTCCGCCTTGAGTGTGGCCAGCAGGGCCAGGATCTGGGCCTGGATGGTGACGTCCAGGGCGGTGGTGGGCTCATCGGCGATGAGGATCTCGGGGTCGCAGGCCAGGGCCATGGCCATGAGGGCGCGCTGGCGCAAGCCGCCCGAGAGCTGGTGCGGATATTGCCCCAGGCGGTGCGCCGCGTCGGGGAAGCCCACCCGGGCCAGGGCCGCGGCCGCTTCCCGCCAGGCCTCCGGGTGGGACAAGCCCCGGTGCAGGCGCAGGGCCTCAGCCACCTGCTCCCCGATGGTGAGGACCGGGTTGAGGGCGGTCATGGGTTCCTGGAAGACCATGGCGATGCGGTCGCCCCGAATCTGGCGCATCCGGGCCTCGGGGCCCCGGGCCAAGTCTTCCCCCTGAAAGCGGATTTCCCCGGTCACCGCCGCCGGGGGGGACTGGAGGAGCCGCAGGATGGACAAGGCGGTGACGGTCTTGCCGCAGCCCGATTCCCCCACCAGGCCCAGGGTCTCGCCGGGGGCCAGGTCGAAGCTCACCCCGGCCACGGCCCTGATCCGGCCCCGGGCCACGTCGAAGTTTACCGTGAGATCGCGCACGCTCAGCAGGGGCTCGGCGTTAGCACGAATTTCCGGGGCTTTCAGGGCGGGATCGGACATTGCCGGCATCATAGTTTGGGAAGTTCAAGGTTCAAGGTTAATATGGGATGCGGATTGCGCATCATGAATCCAGGATGATGGCGGGCGGGGACGGCCGCCCTACCAAAAGATTTAATTCCCTGGGGCCTCCAGCCCCGGCGCCGCCTCCAGGGGGAGCTGGATGGTAAAAGTAGTCCCCTGGCCCGGGGTGCTGGCCACCAGCAGGGCGCCGCCGTGGTCCTGGATGATCCCCTGGCAGATGGCCAGACCCAGGCCGGTCCCCTTTTCCTTGGTGGTGAAATAGGGCTGAAAAATTTTGGCTGCCACCTCCGGCGGCATGCCCTGGCCGGTGTCGCGGATGCTGATTTCGGCGTTGGTCCCCTTAACCCGGCTGGTGATGGTGATTTCTCCGCCCTGGGGCATGGCTTCCAGGGCGTTTTTGAACAGGTTAATGAGCACCTGGTGGATCTGCTTGGGGTCGCAGGTCACCGGGGGCAGCGGCCCGGCCTCCACCTGGCGCACTGTGACCCGGTGTTCCGCAAAGGTATCCCGAAACAGGTCCAGGGCGGCCCGGACCGCGTCGCCGATCTTCTCCGGGCTCCTCTGGGCCGGCGGGCGGTGGACGAAATCCCGCATTTCGGCCACCATCTCCTCCAGGTGGCTCACCTCTTCGGCCATGATGCCCAGCTTGTGGCGGGCCTTGTCGTCCAGTCCCGGGACCTTGAGGAGCTGCCGGGCGAACCCCCCGATGATGAGCAGGGGGTTTTTGATTTCGTGGGCGATATGGGTCACGGTGTTGCCCACTGCGGCCAGACGCTCGGTTTGCAGCACCCGGTCCTCCATCTCCTTGTATTCGGTGATGTCCCGAATGATGCCGGTGAAATAGAGGTTATCCCGAATTTCCGCCACGGAAAAGGAGATGCTCATGGGGAATTCACTGCCGTCCCGGCGCAGGGCGTTGAGGCGCACGTGCTTGCCGATCATCCGGGCCTCACGGGTGGCCACATAGCGCCGCACGTAAGCCCGGTGTTCGGCCCGGTAAGGCGGGGGAATGATGATGGTTAAATCCTGGCCCAGGGCCTCTGGCCGGGTATAGCCGAACATCTGTTCCGCGCCGCGGTTGTAGCCGACAATCACATGGTCCTCATTAATGGTGATGATGGCGTCGGTGGCGCTGTTGATGATGCCGGTGTTGATCTCCTGCTTCTGGCGCAATTCCTGGAGCTGGCACACCAGTCCCTTGAGGAACCGGGCCGCGGGCCCGGCGACGAGGTTATCCACCTTATCCGGCGCCAAGTCGGCCATCCCCGTGGTCAGGAATTGACCGTCCAGGATGAGGTCAAACTCTGCCGGTCGCAACTCCGCCAGGGGTTTGATCTCCAGACCGGCGACCTGTTCAGTTTTGGTGCTGTACAAGACCAGGTCCACCGGCGGATATTCTTCCAGGGAAAAGGGCAGGCTGACCGAGTGACAGATGAATTCCTGGCCGTTCAGGACCAGGGCGATGCGGATGGGTTTGGGGACGGTGGTCATATGCATCAATCCGTGCGGGGCAGGTTTTGGGGGAGATTCTCCTGTGCAACCCGGGGAACCTCCTCCAGGGGCAGTTGGATGGTGAAGGTGGACCCCCGGCCCGGGGCGCTGTCGGCAAAGAGGCAGCCGCCGTGCTCCTGGATGATATTCTGGCAGATGGCCAGCCCCAGGCCGGTCCCCTTCTCCTTGGTGGTGAAATAGGGCTGAAACACCTGGCCCGCCACCTCCGGGGGCATGCCCTCGCCGGTGTCGGCGACGCTGATTTCGGCGTTGTCCCCCTTAACCCGGCTGGTGATGGTGATCTCCCCGCCCCGGGGCATGGCCTCCAGGGCGTTCTTGAACAGGTTGAGGAGCACCTGATGCAACTGCTTGGGGTCGAAGGCCACGGGGGGCAGCGGCGTTTCTTCCACCTGGCGCACCTGGATCTGCTGCTCCTTAAAGGTGTCCTGGAACAGTTCCAGGGCCGCCTGCACCACCGCGGCGATCTCTCCCGGGCGCTTCTGGGTGGGCGGCCGGCGGACAAAATCCCGCATTTCGGCCACCATTTCCTCCAGGTGGCTCACCTCTTCGGCCATGATGGACAATTTCCGGCGGGCCTGGTCGTCAAATCCCGGGGCCCGGAGGAGCTGCCGGGCAAACCCCCCGATGATGAGGAGCGGATTTTTGATTTCATGGGCGATATGCGCCACAGTATTGCCCATGGCGGCCAGACGTTCGGACTGGAGCACCCGGTCTTCCATGGCCTTGTATTCGGTGATGTCCCGCATGATGGCGGTAAAAAAGAGGTTGCCATGGATCTCGGCCACGGAAAAGGAGATGCTCAGGGGGAATTCCTGCCCATCCCGGCGGCGGGCGAAGAGACGCCGCTGCCGGCCCAGCACATGGGCCTCCCGGGTGGCCAGGTAGCGTTGCACGTAACCCCGGTGGCTGTCGGTGTACGGCGGGGGCACGATGAGTTTCAGGTCCTGGCCCAGGGCTTCCTGGCGGGTGTAGCCGAACATCTGCTCGGCGCCGAGATTGTAGCCGACAATCACGTGGTTTTCATCGATGGTGACCAGGGCGTCGGTGGCGCTCATGATGATGCCGGCGTTGATTTCCTGCTTCTGGCGCAATTCCTGGAGCTGGCACACCAGCCCTTCCAAGAACCGGGCGATGGGACCGGTAATGAGGTTTTCCACCTGATCCGGGGACAGCGCGGGGAGCCCGGCGGTCATGAACTGGCCGTCCAGAATGAGATCAAAGGCGTCCGGGTGCAAATCCGGCAGGGGCTTCACCGGCAAGCCGGCCGGGGCCTCGGGTTGAGCGCCGAACAGGACGAGGTCCACCGGCGGGTAACCTTCCAGGGAGAAGGGCAGCATGACCTCGCCGCAGATGAATTCCGGCCCGTTCAAGACGAGGGCGATGCGGATGGGTTTGGGGGCGGCAGTCATTTTTATAGTGAGCAGTAAGCAGTGAGCCGTGAGCCGTTAGGACTCTCCGGAACTAACGCCCGCGGGCTGACGGCAAGGCCGCCGATCGACTCCCGTTGCGAATTAGGAGGCGGCCGGCTCAGGCGCCGAACAACGCCGCCGCCAGCCGGTTCAGGGAGTCAATCCCCCGGACCTCGTTGTCGAACAAAGGCACCAGGGCCCGGACCTGGCCGTCGAAGAGTCGCCAGATGGTCTCCAGATGCTCCGTCTGCATCTCCCGGCGGTTGCGGATGAATTCCGGTGTCTTATCCGCATCCAATGGGGGAGGAAGGAGTCCGTTCACCACGATGCCGCCCACCGGGATGCCGAAGTCCTGGAACCATTTGAGGAACCGGCTGATCACCGCGATGGGCAAGGCCTCGGGCAGGGTGACGAAGAAGAAGGCGGTCTGGGCCGGGTCGGTGAGCAGTTCCTGGGCGTGCCCCATGCGCTCCCGGAAACTCACCAGATAGTCCATGAGGGGGTCGGCTTCTTCCTTTTTCTTCTTGGTAAAGGACAGGAGCTGGCGCAGGGACTTGGCTTCCTCCCGGCTGTGCATCATCTTGTCCACCCAGAGGGAATAGACCTTGGACATGCCCAGCAGGCGCCGGGCGTTGGCGGTGGGGGCGGTGTCGAAGACGTAGGCGTCGAACTCGCCGCCGAACATCAGGTCCAGCATGTTCTCGAACATGGCCGACTCTTCGAAGGCCGGGTTGAGGGTGGCCGCGTCCACAAATTCCTCGGCCTTGACATGCAGATCAGCGAAGCGCAGAAAATAATTGATCTTTTCCCGGATGTCCAGCTTGGATTTCTCGATGGTATCCTTGGTGTCGATTTCATAGGCAAAGGCCTGGGGGTGACCCGGAAGGACGGTGATGTGGCCGAAGACGTCCCGGCCCAACAGGCCGGAGAGGGAATGCACCGGGTTGGT
The DNA here is from genome assembly GCA_964398095.1 of uncultured Desulfobacca sp. Lineage (GTDB taxonomy): Bacteria > Desulfobacterota > Desulfobaccia > Desulfobaccales > 0-14-0-80-60-11 > 0-14-0-80-60-11. Next base: position 12,221 of record CAYNMI010000009.1, on the reverse strand, counting down.
GGAGGCCAGCAGGGTCCGCTTCCCCTGGCCGGCCAGGTGCAGGGCGGTGGCCCCGGCCATCACGGTTTTACCCACCCCACCCTTGCCGCCGAAGAAGAGGAAACGGACCTCCGGGTGGTTTTCCAGATACTGCCGCATGCCAGTGGTAATTTTTCCTTCCATGGCCCTCACCTGAAAAGACATTCGGCCACCCGGGCGATCATGGGGAGGCCGGTGATGTCCCTTTCCATCTCCGGCACCCTGGCAATCACCTGGTTGCCGAAAGTTTCCTTGATTTTATCCAAGTACTGCCCCTGCATCTCTATACGGTGGCGGAGGTACTCGGGAATCTCTTCAGTCCACAGCTCCGTGGGGAGCACCCGGTTCACCACGTAGCCCGCGATGGGCACCTGGAAGCGGCTGAAGAGCTCCGCAGCCTTCACCGTGTCCAGGATGATCATTTCCTCGGGCACCAGCACGAAGAAGAAGGCGGTGCGCTCCCGGTCGGTGAGGATGCTGGAACTGGTATGGATGCGGTTTTTGATGTAGAGGAGTTCCTCCAGGATGGCGTCCTCGTCCAGGACGGAGTCACCCCGCTTTATTTGGGCCGCCACCTGGTCGTACTCCCGCATCTGCTCCCGGAGACCGGTGATTTTGTCGATCCAGGCGTCGTAGACCGTGGCCATGGAGAGGTAATAGAGGGCGTGGCCCAAGGGCACCAGGTCGTAGATGTAGTAGTCGTATTCTCCGGCCACCATGATGTCCACCACCGCGTCAAAGATGGCGGATTCTTCCATGGCGGGCTCGGCGGAGGCCGCTTTTATGTAGGACTCGATTTCCTCGGGCAGATCCGTGAAGCCGTACATCTCCCGGATCTTGGCGCGGATTTCGTCCTGGTAGGCCTTGATCCGCTGGTCGGCGTCGATCTCCTGGGCCCAGAGGTTGTCCATGATCTTAACGGGCCCCTTGCCGAAGAGGTCCTGCCGGAAGATGTCGGACAGGGACGCCTGGGGGTCCACGGAAAAGACCAGGACCCGGTGGCCCTGGCTGGCCAGGTGGTAACCGGCGGCGGCGGAAAAGGTAGTCTTGCCCAGGCCGCCTTTGCCCCCGAACATCAGGTAGCGACGTCCGGGATTGGCTTGGAGTAGTTCTGAGAGTGAAATAGTTCACCTCCGGTGCAGCTGTCAGCTATCAGCTTGCAGTGGTCAGCCAACTAATCAAAATGAGAATTTAAAGGTAGCCGCAGGCTTCAGCCTGCGCAAACTAACCGCTTGCGGCTACATTTTAAAGGCAATCTGTTTAAGGCTCGGTCCACCTATTACCGTGTTACGCCAGGGCGTCGGTGAGGTCCTTCTCCCGGAGCATGCGGCGCTTCCAGGTGGCGATCTGGGGCACCACGTAGGGGAGCAGACGCAGGGAATAGTAGGGAGGCAACAGCGGCACCCCCACCAGGTCTCCCATGGTCACCAACATGAACAGGTGCTCCATGTTGGCCCGGGTCTTCAGGGCGAAGCGGGCCGAGTCATGGGCCGCCATGCCATAGACAAATTCCTTAACGGCGTTGAGAAAGCCGCCTTTTTTTTCATCGGTCATGAAGCCATCCTTTGAGGTTGCCGCAGGGGCGAGGTTGCCCTACCCCTACGGATTAATCAGTCTATTGACCGCCGCCCGCAGCCTGGGGTTCCGGTTGAGGTCCCTGGGGCCCCGGGGCCCGCAAGGCCTTGATGCCGTCGGCCAGCAAAAAGAAGGCCATTATCACCAGGGCCAGGGCCACCAGCCCCATGAGGCCGTTGCCCACCAGTTGCTCCCCCCTGGCCTGGCCGCTGAACACCTTGCCCAACAGGTTATAGGAAGTATACAGCAAGGCGGCGATGGTGGTGATGAACATGAAGTACATGGGGATCAGGGCGAAGAGGTATTTCTTGCCCAGGGAGCGCAGCCACAAACAAGCCACCAGCAGGGCCAGGGAGGCCAGGAGCTGATTGGCGCCGCCGAAGAGCACCCAGAGGTACTGCCACCAGCCGGTCTCGATGATGAGCAGGGTAATGAGCGCGGCGATCAGGGTGGCTAAGGGGCCGTTGCGCAAGACCGGGACGCTGTCCCCCACCAGTTCGATGGTGGCCACCTTCATGAAGCGCAGCACCAACTGCATCACGGTAATGGCCAGGATGACGATGATGACGATGCCCATGGTCTTGCCGTAGGCCAGGGGCAGGCCGATCATGTTGAGGAGATTGGAAAGGCCGGTGGCAAAGACCGCGGCGGGACCGGCCTTCAAGAGCGTCAGATACTGGGCGTAGGGCATGGCCGCGGCCGCGGTCATCAGGGCCACCACCCCCAGGATCATCTCCACGTACATGGAGCCGGCCAGCACCGGGCGGCCGTCGGTCTCGCGCTCCAGTTGGCGGCAGGTGCCACTGGTGCACACCAGGGAATGCCAGCCGGAAATCGCCCCGCAGGCAATGGTGACGAAGAGCATGGGCCACAACGGCCCGATCTTGATGATAAACGTGTTGAAGGCCGGGGCCTGGACCGTGGGGTGACCCACGAAGATTCCGATAATACCGCCCACCAGTCCCAGCATTACAATATAGAAGGCCACATAGTTCAGGGGCAGGGCGAAGCGCCAGATGGGCAAGACCGCGCTGATGTAACAAAAGGCGATGGCGAAGATGCCCCACAGGAGCTTGCTCTTGGCCAGGGGACCCAACCACAACGGGGTGGGCAACACGCCGCCCAGCCAGATGCCCACCAGGGCCAGGCAGACGCAGACTCCGGTGACCACCAGGATGTTAGTCCGCAAGCGGTAGATCATGTGGCCAGCCAGGGCGCCGGCGCCGGCCAGGACCAGGATGGCCACCGGACCGGAAGTTAATTTGGTGAGGGCGCCGGCGATGATGGCGCCAAAAGCCCCGGCGATCAACAGCAGGTAAAAATATATGAAGGATAGCAGGATGACCCGGGCCCGGGGTGACACCAGCTTGTAGGCCAAGGCTCCCAGGGAAAGGCCATCGTTCCGTAAAGAGGCCATGCCGGAAAGGTAGTCGTGGAGCCAGCCGATGAGCAGCACTCCACCAAAAAGCCACAGCAGGGCTGGCAGCCAACCCCATTGCAGGGCGATGATGGCTCCCACCACGGGAGCGGCTCCAGCGATGCTCTTGAACTGATAACCGAAAAGGACGTTCTTGGAGGTGGGCATGAAGTCCACCCCATCCATGTACATTTTGGCCGGGGTGACCCGTTGGGGATCGGCTTCAACCACCTTCCGGTCCACATAGCCTGAGTACCAGCGGTATCCTCCCACCGCCACCGCCAAAGCAGCAATAATGACAAATGCGGCATTCATGGACAATGTCCTCCTACGTCAATTTTTGGGAAGACTTGACTCAGCAAATCTCCCGAGCCCCAACAGCCCGGGAGAAGGTTGCGCATTTTTCTGGCGGTTTAGGCGTCAGCCTGTGACTCCCAGTTACTTCTACCTACCCGGCAAATTTTTTGAACACCAGGGCCGCGTTGGTGCCGCCGAATCCGAAGGAATTCGACAACACATGGCGGATATCGGCCGAACGGGCCTGGCCCTGAACGATATCCAGACCGGCGCAAGCCGGGTCTATGTGGTCCAGGTTGATGGTGGGCGGCACAACCCCGTCCCGGATGGACAGGACGGAAAAAATGCCCTCCACCGCCCCGGCGGCCCCCAGCAGATGGCCGGTCATGGACTTGGTGCCGCTCACCAGGAGGTGAGGCGCGGCATCGCCGAAAATCTCTATCAGGGCCAGGGATTCGTTGCGATCGCCCACCGGCGTAGCCGTGGCATGGGGGTTGACATAATCAATGTCGGCGGGCGTAACGCCACCGTCCTTCAAGGCCAGTTGGATGCAGCGCCTGGCGCCCTCCTTATCCGGATCGGTGATGTGGTGGGCGTCGCCGGTCATCCCAAAACCGATGATTTCCGCATAGATATTGGCATTACGGGCCAGGGCGTGGTCCAGTTCCTCCAGCACCATGATGCCGCAGCCTTCCGACATGACAAAGCCGCTACGGTTCATATCAAAGGGACGGCTGGCGGCCGCGGGGCGGTCATTGTAGCCCACGGCCAGGGCCCCCATGCGGTAAAAGGCCGCCAAAGTCAAGATAGTCACCGCGGCCTCGGTGCCCCCGGCGGCCATGAGGTCCGCCTCCCCTATTTGGATGGAGCGGTAGGCCAGGCCGATGGCATGGGCCCCGGCGGCGCAGGCGGTGGACAGGGCAATATTGGGGCCCTTGGCCTTAAACCGGATGGAGACGTTCCCCGCGGCCAGGTTGGGAATCATCTTGGGCACCAGGAAGGGAGAAACCCGGCGCACCCCTTCGGCCAGGAGCTTCTTGACCCCCTCTTCCCAGGAGGCGACGCCGCCCATGCCACTGGCAATGATCACCCCGGCCCGCTCCGGGTCCTCCGCCTCCAGGTTGAGCCCCGAGTTCTGCACCGCCTCCATGCTGGCGGCCAGGGCAAACTGGGTAAAGCGATCGGTGTACTTGATCTGCTTTAAATCTTCCTTGGTGACTTCTTTTTTGCGAGCCTGCAAAATCTCTTTCAGGTCAAAATCCTCGATCACTCCGCCAATGACGGGAAAATCCTCCGGAATGCGGTAGCGCTGCATGAGTTCGGGATCAAACCGGCTCAGGCGTGTCACCCCTGAGGTTCCAGTCAGCAGACGATTCCAGACGGTGGGGACATCGAGCCCCATGGACGTCACCATGCCCACACCCGTGACTACTACCCGCCGCAATCCCATGGTTTTTCTCAAAGACATGAATTGAACCTCTCCCCGACCAACGAGAAATATTACCCGGACGCCTCTGAATGGGCAATTATTGCCGGCCCCCCCCGGGGAGCCAAATACACAATTACGTTAATGATTCATTGCCATTGTAAATTACTCGTGTTACTATTGCAACGGGTTTCCGGCCTCCACCCAGAAGTCGGCACCGGCTACGAAGCAGGAGCCGGCAAAAGCCCTTGTCCCCCAGTTCACCTTGACCAGCCAGTGACCGATGCGTAGTGAGGTAGAGACATACTCCGGCTTCCGGCTGCATGAACGTCCCCGGCGTTTCACCTGGGGGGAAACCTGGCTGGAAGTGCACCAGGTCATAGCCCAGTGGTTGGCTCCAGGCTATCTCTGCTTCAAAGTCCGGGTGGCGGACCGCGTCTACCTCCTGAAATATCAGCAGGCTCAAGATGTCTGGGAGGTGGAAAGGGTAAGGATAGGGCCCGACACCAGGCCTGGGAGTTGATGACAAAAATTTTCGATTTACTTTTCTGCAAGGCATGGGATAAAATTGGATATTTTAGAAAATGCCCCCCATGCCATGTAGGCAAAAAATGCCCGGCCAGACAGCTATTACCCTAAAATGAGGATTAAATATGAAATGTGAAGTCAATCCACGCTACATGGAACAATTATATTCGTTTTACTCCCCCTTTTACGAATACGTCTTCGGCAAACTTCTGGGGCCTGGCCGCCGCAAAGCCTTCCAATATGTGCCCCGGTGGCCGAACCAGAAAGTCCTGGAGATCGGCGTCGGTCCCGGCTCCACCCTGGATTTTTACCCGCCGCGCACCAAGTTGGTGGGCATCGATATTTCCCGGGCCATGATTGACCGGGCCAGGCTAAAGGCCGCCAATATCAACAGCGGCTGCCGCTTCGACCTGCACGTCATGGACGCCTCCTGCCTGGAATTTCCCGATAACCATTTCGACATTGTTATGGCGGCCTATGTGATCACCACCGTCCAGGACCCCTATAAGGTCTGCCGGGAGATCCACCGGGTGGTCAAGCCCGGGGGGCAGATCATCGCCGTTAATCACACCCGCTCGCAGAACGGTAGCCTGTGGGGCCGCATCGAGGACGTGATGGCGCCGGTTTTTGTCCGCGTCGGCTTCACCACCGACCTGGACGTTATCCGGGTCATGAAAGACGTGGGCATCACCGTGCAGCAGACGGTACCATGTAATCTGCTCAACACCGGCCGGATCATCATGGGCACCAAGGTGTAAGAGAGAGCCGGGGCCGGCCCTGCAGGTCTGTCCCTGTCCGGCGCCCCGCCTCTGGTCAGGTAGTTAAGGTTCCGCGTAGACAACATTTAACTCCCATCCCAAGGGGCGGACTTCCTCCTGCCTCCGGAGAATAGCATGAAAATCGATACGAAATCCTTTGTCACCATTGACTATCTCATCACCCTGGGTGAGGCGGAAACCTATCCCCCCGATGGGAAACCGGAGGAGATTTCTTTCTGTATGGGTTGGGGAGCGATGCCGCCGGGTCTGGAAGAAGCCCTGCTGGGCATGGAAGAAAATGACCATAAAATCATCAACCTCACTGCCGAACAGGCCTACGGCGAATTTGACGATGAGCTGCTCATGGAAGTCCCCCGCTCCGACTTTGCCCCTGAGGTGGAGTTACGGCCCGGCCTGGTGTTCGAGACCGAAAGTGAAGACGGTCAGGCGGTTTATTTCATCGTGCAAGAGGTCCGGCCGGAAACCGTGCTCATCGATTTTAACCATCCCCTGGCGGGTAAAGACCTGGAAGTCGCTTTTACCATCCGCCAGGTGCGGGAGGCCACCCCTGAGGACCTCAAAGAAGATCAAGCCTGCACCTGCCCTGAAGATCACGAAGGAGGCTCCCACCAACATTAGAGGAGGACACCGATGACCCTGCCCTGGGCGCCGCATTATGACCCGGGCGTGCCACTCACGGTGGGGCCGGTCACCAACTCCTTACCCTGGCTGTTGCTGGCCGCGGCGGAAAAATCTCCCCAAGCCCCGGCCCTGGTTTTTTTCGGCCGGACCATCACCTATGGCGAACTCGAACGGCAGACCGCCAGCCTGGCCGCCGCTCTGAACAGTCTGGGCCTGGCCCCCGGGGAACGCCTGGGTATCTTCCTCCCCAATTGCCCCCAACTGGTGATCGCCTACCATGCCGCCCTGCGCCTGGGGGCGGTGGCGGTTATGCTCAATCCCCTCCTGAGCCCCAAGGAACTGGCTTACCAACTGGCCGACTCGGGCGCCCGTCGGTTAGTGCTCCTGGACCACTTTCTGCCCCGGCTGGAGGAGATTCGGGGCCAGGTGGAGGTGAGCCATACCATCATCACCGGTCTGGTGGACGAACTGCCCTGGCCCCTGAGCTGGATCTATCCTCTGAAAGCCCGGCGAGACGGCCTGGCCATGGGGTTTGCCAAGGGTCCGGGGCGCTACGCCTGGCGGAAGCTGTTGAACCATCCCCCCCAAGCCTTCATCCCCCTGCCGGAACCCCAGCACCTGGCGGTGCTGCAATATACCGGCGGCACCACCGGCACCCCCAAAGCGGCGAAGTTGACCCACGGCAACCTCATGGCCAATGTGGCCCAGATCACTGCCTGGCTGCATCAAGTGCGGTATGGCCAGGAACGGGTTATGGGTCTGCTGCCCTTTACGCACTCCTTCGGGCTCACGGCCTGTCTCAACTGGCCCATGTCCCAGGGCGCCACGATCATCGTGTTGCCCCGCTTTGAAATCAACGGCTTTATAAAGGCCTTGGCGAAATACAAGCCCACCATGCTCCCTGGGGTCCCTACCCTCTTTGTGGCCTTGATTAACGACCCCCGCCTGCCCAAGCTCGATCTGTCCGCTCTCTGGGCCTGCATCAGCGGGTCGGCCCCCTTGCCCCTGGAGGTGCGGGACCGTTTCGAACATCTCAGCGGCTGTACCATGCTGGAGGGCTATGGTCTGACCGAAGCCGCCCCCGTAACCCATCTCAATCCCATCCAGGGGAAAAGGCCGGCAGGCAGCATGGGCATCCCCCTGTCCGGCACCCTGGCGAGAGTGGTGGACCAGGAGACCGGCGCCCGGGAACTCCCGCCCGGGGAAGTGGGCGAGCTGGTTATCCAGGGCCCCCAAGTCATGTCGGGATATTGGGACAAACCCCAGGAAACCGCCATGGTCCTGAGGGACGGCTGGCTCTATACGGGGGACCTGGCCCGCATGGACGAGGACGGCTATTTTTATATTGTGGAGCGCAAGAAGGACCTGATTATCGCGGGGGGATACAAAATCTATCCCCGGGAAGTGGAAGAAGCACTCTATCAGCACCCCGGGGTGCAAGAGGCCGTGGCCTTGGGAGTGCCCGACGCCTACCGGGGGGAAACCGTGAAAGTCGTGATCGTGGCCCGGGATGGGGCGGCGCTCAGCGCCGCCGACATCGAGGCCCACTGCCGCCGCCTGCTGGCGGTCTACAAGGTCCCCAAGATCATCGAGTTTCGGACCGAATTGCCCAAAAGCCTGGTGGGCAAAGTGCTGCGCCGGGTGATCCGGGAGGAGGGGGCCGGCGCCGGCCAGGCCGCGTCTCCCTAATTATTCATTATGACTCTGCGACGCGTCTTGCGCTACCAGTGGCTGAAATTTCTTCGCCTGCAAGGGGATCCCCGGAAACTTGCCGGGGGCATGGCCTTGGGGGTGTTCATTGCCTTCACCCCCACCATTCCCTTCCATACGATCGGGGCCTTGGCCCTGGCCGCCCTGCTGGGAGTCTCCCCGGTTACCGCGTTTCTGGGCATCCAGATTTGCAATCCCCTCACCATTCCACCTATCTATGTGGCCGCTTATAAAGTGGGCCAATTCCTGTTGTATCGCGGCCAGCCCCTGGTGTTTCCGACCACCTCCAGTTATGAGGCCTGGCTCCAGGTGCTCTGGCAGGGGGGGGTATCCTTGCAGGTGGGAGGCGTCATCATCGGCATCCTCCCGGCCATCGCCTCCTATTTTTTGACCCTGTGGATCGTCCAGCATTATCGCCGCCGCAAAGCGGCAAAGGCTCTCCGTGTCCTGCGTCTCTCCCAAAACCCTCCTGAACCGTCTGGGCCTGAGGCCTAAGAAGACCCTGGGGCAGCATTTCCTGCTCCATCCGCACCAGGCCCGGCGTATTGTCGCGGCCCTGGAGCTGACGGGCGAGGAAACCGTGGTGGAGATCGGCGCCGGGCTGGGGGCCCTCACCGGGTTTCTGGGGCCAGCCGCCCGCCGGGTCATCGCCCTGGAGCGGGACCCGGAGTTGGCCCGGTTCCTGCGGGACGACCTGTTTGGCGACACCCCCGGGATCGAGGTGATCTGCCAGGATGCGCTGGAGTTCGACTTCCCCGGCGCCGGCCGGGAGGCGGGGCGGCCCCTGGTCGTAGTGGGAAATCTGCCCTACCAGATCACCTCTCCCCTCCTGTTCGCCTTGATTGAACATGTCGCCGTCATCGCCCAGGCCGGGCTCATGATGCAGCAAGAGGTGGGGGCCCGGCTCCTGGCGAAGCCTTGCACCAAGGATTACGGGATTCTGTCGGTCCTGGTCCAGTACCATTTCCGGGTGACCCGCCTCTTTTCCCTATCGCCGGGCAATTTTTTTCCCCCGCCCCAGGTGGAGTCGGTGGTGCTGCGGCTGCTCCCGGCGACGCCGGTCCCGGCGGCCCTGAACCCGGCCTTGCTGCAGCGGGTGGTCAAGACCGCCTTTGGCCATCGCCGCAAGACCTTGAACAACACCCTGGTGGCCCAGGCGGGGGCCTTGGGGCTAAGTCCGGAGGCGATGCGGACCCTCCTGGGGGAGTTGGACATCGATATCCAGCGCCGGGGCGAAACCCTGAGCCTGGCGGAATTTGTGGCGGTAAGCAATAAAGTGGCAGGATTGATGACCGGATAGGGCTCCTGGCAAGCCCCTTAGCCTTCTCCCCCAAAAGCCATGACTAATCAAGCCTTCGAACCCCGCACCTATCGCACCCGCATGGCCCGGGCGGGCCTGACGGGTTTTCGGGTAATGGTGAAGGAGACCGATCTCTGGGTCCTGGCGGCCCGGGATTTTTCTCAAGAGGTCCGGGAACTGGTCATCCAGGAACGGCAGCAATTGGAGGCTTACATCGCCGGGCATCCCGGCTTTCTTACCACCCTGGCGCCCTGGCCCCCGGACCCCTTCGCCCCCCCGGTGGTGCGGGAGATGATTGCGGCGGGCGCGGCCGCGGGGGTGGGGCCCATGGCCGCGGTGGCTGGGGCCCTGGCCGCGCGGGTGGGACGGCATCTGGCCGGCCTGAGCCCAGAGGTCATCGTGGAAAACGGCGGCGACATCTTTCTGGCCCTCACTCAACCGGCCACGGTGGCCCTGTGGGCCGGCAAGTCCCCCCTGAGCCGCCGGGTGGGGCTGAAGATCGATCCCGCCCTCAGCCCCCTGGGGGTGTGCACCTCCTCGGCCACGGTGGGGCATTCCCTGAGCCTGGGCCGGGCCGACGCCGCCTGCGTTCTGGCCGCAAGCGCCGCCCTGGCCGACGCCGCGGCCACGGCCCTGGGCAACCGGGTCCAGACCCCCGATGACATCGCCCCGGCCCTGGAATGGCTGGCGAGCCTCCCGGACCTCCTGGGTGCGGTGGTCATCGTGGGCGACAAGCTGGGCGCCTGGGGCCGGGTGGAGCTGGTGCCCTTAGCCTGACCGCGGCAGGATAGCGTGATTCCCCCCTGACGGAAAAAATGATATAAAGAAAACCGGGGAGAGGTTAAGGGCCGGCTAACCGGCCATAGTCAGGAGGGGCGCAGCCATCCGGAAGCACGCGCCTGGACCCGCTAATCCCGGGCGGGGCCGGACGGGGGTACGGCCCCTCCCACTATCTCCTGCCGGGGCGACATGACCAGGGCGATCCTCTTTTATGTCGGTTTTCTCCTGATTATCATCCTGTTTTCCGAGGAGTTTGCCCGGGCCCTGGAATGGCTCCGGGCCACGTTGTCCCGCCACCCCCGGTACCGCCTGCTTTACTACCCCCTGCTCCTGGCGCTGGCCGTCGCCGCGGGGATCATCATCGTCACTTCCCTCATTGATTTTTCCACTACTCTCACCTTTTCGTACGACTAGTATCAAATCGAGACCTCTGGGAAAGTGCCCTCACCTGTCATTCCGAGGGCGCAAAGCGACCGAAGAATCCCATAACTATTTGTAAATACGAGATCATTAGCTGCGCTCAGGATGACAAAACGCCTTTTGGCAAGCAGCTCTTTTGGCATTCCCTATAAAGTCACCTTGAGCCTAAGGGGGGAAATGAGGAGATAAAAAAAAGACCGGGGAGATGGTCCCCGGTCTGTGGGTCACGTCGTGTTAAGCTGGAGGATGGGTTCGGGGGGGCCGGCGGCCCCCGCCCTCATCTCAAGATACTGAGTTAAGGATTCCTACTTGGCGATCACCAGGATGGTGGCGTCTTTGGCCACCGAGGCGCCGGGCTCGAAGTTGATGGCCTTGACCGTGCCGGAAGCCGGGGCCGGCAGCGAGTTCTGCATCTTCATGGCCTCGAGCACGCAGACCAGGTCGCCGGTTTTGACCGTATCCCCCACCTTCACCGCGTAACTGATGATCATCCCGGGCATGGGGGCCTTCAGGGGCACTTCCCCCGCGCCCAGGGCTTCCGGAGCCGCGGCCGGGGCCGCCGCGGGCTTGGGCGCCGGGGCTGCAGCCGCCGCCGGAGCCGGCCGGGGCGCCGCCATGGGGGCCACGCCGGTGATCACCGGGGCCCCGGAGGTGCACTCCACCTCCACCTGGTAGTACTGATTGTCCACGAAGACGTTAAAGGTGCGCAGCCCCGCGCCTTTCTCCGGCGTCGGCTGCGCCAGGGAATTCAGGTACTCCTGCACCTTGGCGAAGAGCTTCTTCTGCTTGATGGTCAGGTAGACCTCGTCTTCCAGCTTGATCTGCTCCAGAGACTTGCCCTGGACTTCGGCGGGGACGGGCTCCAGCCCGTACTTCCACTTCAGGAAGCGCATGCCGGTGGTGGGGTACAGGGCGTAGATCAGGATGTCGCCCTCGTTCTTGGCGATGCCCTTGGTATCGGCCACGGCCTTGTCCCACTCCGGTTCCAAAATGTCCCCGGGCCGCCCGGTGGTGGGCGTCTCGCCCCGCTCGTAGCCCTTGAGGATGTGTTTCTGCACCTCCAGGTCCATGGGGGCCGGGGTCTTGCCGTAGAGGCCGTAGGCCAGACCTTGGGTCTCGGCCGTCACCCGCTTATAGCGCCCGAACAAGACATTCATCACCGCCTGGATGCCCACGATCTGGCTGGTGGGGGTCACCAATGGCGGGAAGCCCAGCTCCTGCCGGGTCTGGGGAAGGTCATCCATCACCTCGTGGATCCGGTCCAGGGCGTCCAACTCCTTCAACTGGTTCACTAAGTTGGAGTACATGCCCCCGGGAATCTGGTGCAGCAGCACCCCGGTGTCGATCTGG
>CAYNMI010000008.1:6156-21054 GCA_964398095.1 uncultured Desulfobacca sp. | reverse complement strand
ACCCGGACCCTGCTGAAAGTCAACATCGAAGACGCGGTGGCCGCGGACGAGATCTTCACCATCCTCATGGGGGACAAGGTGGAGCCCCGGCGCGAGTTTATTCAGAACAATGTCCTTGAATTAAACGAATTGGATATTTAATATCTTGGGTAACCAGGAGCGAGACCACTGCTTGCATCCAAAACCACCTCACGACTGAAGGAGAGAGTCCCATGCAACGGAAAGCCAGCTTTAAAATTTACGTCACTCGCCGGGAGATGCTGTCAGTGGGCGATACCCCGGACCACAGCTTGATGCTCACCGAGATGGAAGGTGAGCCCATCAATTACACCCCCGGGGTGGCCGGGGAATTTGTCTCCCGCCGCAGTGTCGGCTTTCACGATCGCGTGAAAGGCGACGGGCCGATGACGGGTTATGCCACCACCATTTACCAGAACGGCGGGGTTTACTCCAAGTTTCAGGGGGAAAAGAAGGGCGCCGCGACCACGGGCAAATGGGAGGTTTACAAAGGCATCGGCAAGTTGAGCACCCTCTCGGGGTCCGGCACCTTTACGGTAAAACCCTCCGCCAAGCCCGGTGAATTTGTCCTGGAGATGGAAGGGAATTACGACCTTTAGGCAATTGACCTGAGGTTTTTCAGTCCCGGAAATCCACCCTCCCCCGGTGGGAGGGTGGTGCGCCAGGGGTGGTAGCGGTGTCGGCGCCGCCCCTGCCGCGTTGCCAGCCGTTGGGGGCCAGGGCAGCCCGGCCCGGTTGGCGCCAGCAGGCATGAGGCCCCGGATTTTTCCGGCCCCGACGCCCGCGTTAGGCGCGGGGCCGGTTAACTTCTGGCAGTTTCAGCGCTCTAACCGTAAGGAGGTGATGCAAAAATGCCGGACCAGACTTGCGCCAAGTGCGGGGCCGCCTTTGATCCCGCCGAGGCCCGGGAATACCGCGGCGAGACACTCTGTGAGGACTGTTATATGGACGCCCTGAGCCCCACGGTGGTCTGCGATCCCTGGGCGGTGCACACGGCCAAGAGCCTCAAGGACATCCCCGGCGGGCACGCCTTGACGCCGATGCAGCAGAAGCTTTATGACCTGGTGAAGGATCGGGGCGAGGTGCCGATTCCCGAAGCCGCGGCCCAAATGGGGCTGAGCGAAGATGAGCTGCGCCGGGAATTCGCGCCGCTCCGCCATATGGAAAAGCTCCGGGCCTGAAAGAAGGATAATCTTATCCTCCTCACCCTGTTTTGACCGCCCAGCCCACCGACCTGGATTATGCGGTGCTCCGGCGGGTGGCCCGGGGGGACCAGGCGGCCCTGGCGGAGCTCATCCGCCGCCATCAGGGCCGCCTCTACCAGGTGGCCTACCGCCTGCTGAAAGACCCCCTTGAGGCGGAAGACGCCTTGCAGGAGGTCTTCCTCAAGGTCTATGAACACGCCCACCGCTTCGAGCCCCAGGCCACGGTAAGCGCCTGGCTCCACCGCATCACCGCCAACCATTGCCTCAACCTCCTGCGCCGGCGCCACCCCCAGGAATCCCTGGACCAGGAGGGTGCCCCCAGCCTGGCGGATACCGGGGCCACGCCTCTGGAGGCCCTGGAGGAGCGGGACCTGAGCCGCCGGCTGGAGCAACTTTTGGAGGCCCTCCCCGAGAACCAGCGCCGGGCCCTGGTCCTGAAGCGCTTCGCCGGGCTTTCCTACCAGGAGATCGGCGAGGAAATGGGCCTCAGCCCCCAGGCGGTGGACGGCCTCTTAAAGCGGGCCCGGCAGTTTCTGAAGAAGGCCCTGAAGGATTATTTGGAGTAGAGCCGGTGCAGTCTTGGACCGGCGCCGCGCCGGCGGGACGCCGTCGCCATCCCAAGACCGGAAAAAAATCCCCCTGGCTGAGAGGGGGATGCGTTGGGTAAGGGGGTGGCCGGCGCCTTACTTGCCGGTGAGTTCCTCGATCTCTTTTTTGGCGTGGCCCATTTCCTTGACCTGTTCGGCGTCGAAGCGCAGCAGCATGGTCTGGAATTCCCCCACGTGGGTCTTTTCCTCCCGGGCGATGTCCAGCAGGACGTTTTTGATGTCGGCGTCATCGGTGAGGGCCGCCATCTGCTCATAAAAGTTGATGGCGTCCAATTCGGCGATGATGGCCGCCCGGAGGATTTCCTGATTGAGGTTTTCTTTGGGGACCCGGTTAAAATCCGCGGGTAATTGCGATAACATAAACTTCCTCCTTTGCCCCCCGGTGAGGGCGAGCGCGCATGGTTGGTTTGGTTGCAAAGTAAGCATGGCCACGGGCCGCGTCAAGACAGGCAAAGATGGGAGGCGGTCCGCACCGGACGGGGCCGCAGATGGGCGGGCGACGCCGGGCGCGACTCCGGGGGAAAATTGGGCCGGGCGCGCCGAATTTCCTTATGGCAGGTGTTTTTATGACTAAAGGGAAAAATTCTTTGGGATCACGAACCGCCATGGAATGCCACGAAGTCCAAGAGCAACTGTCCGCCTGGCTGGACGGCGAGCTGGCCGAAGCCACCGGCGCCCTGCTGCAGGCGCATCTAGAGCAGTGTGCGGCCTGCCGGCAGGAATGGCGGGAGCTCACGGCCCTGGACGCCGCCCTGGGCAGCCTCACGGCGCCGGCGCCGGCGGGACTGGCGGAGAAAGTGGTGCGTCGGCTAAGGCGGCCCCGCCGCCAGAAATGGTTACAGTCCATGGCCCTGGCCGCCTGTCTGGTCCTGGGCATTGCCTTGGGCGGCACCATGGCCCGGAGTTTTTATGGCCCGGCGGCGGCCAACGAAACCGGGACGGAAGTGGCCAGCCTGGACGTCTTCCACGACTTTCCCCAGGGCTCCCTGGGGGCGGTGGTGGCGTCCTATCAGCCCGATGCCGGGAACGGAAGTCGCCCATGAATCGCAACTGGCTGGTCTATCTGGTGATTTTCTCCCTGGCCCTGAACCTGGGGACCATCGGCACTTTCGTCTACCTGCGCTACCAGGACCACCAGCAGCAGGTCGCCGGGCAGCCGCCCCCGCCGCTGCCCATGCGGTCGATATGGCGGGAGCTCAAGCTGACCGATGCCCAGCGCCAGACCTTGCACCGCCTGTTCCCGGAGCACCGCTCGCAGGTGCGGGAAATCCGGCAGGAATTGGCCCAAAGGCGCCAGGAACTCTTTGACCTGATCCAAGGGGAGGCAACTCCCTGGAGCGCCATTCAGGCCAAGGTCCAGGAGATCAGCGTCCTGCAAGGGCGGCTGGAAGAAGAGATGGCGCGGTTTATGCTGGAATTTAAGAAGAACCTGACTCCCGCCCAGCACGCCACCTTTATAAAACTGTTGCAAACCCGCCTGGGCTGCGGTCCCGGGGCCTGTGGCCCCGGCGGGCCGGGCCACGGGCGCCGAGGTCCTGGCATGGGACGTGGCATGGGACCAGGAATGGGACCGGGACCTGGCATGGGACCCCGGGGTGGGCCCCTGGGGTCCCCCGATAGATAACCTCTAAATTAATTAACGATATGGCATGCAATGCTGTAAAAGGAGATGTGCGATGAACAAGCGGAAATGGCTGACAATCTGTGTTGCTCTGGCTTTGGCCGTGGTCATGGTCTGGGCGGTGCCGACTTTGGCCCAACAAGGGCGCGGCAGAGGCCAAGGTGGCCAGGGCTGGGGCTGTGGGCAGGGCCAAGGCTGGGCTCAGGGACAAGGCCAGGGACAAGGCCAGGGACAAGGCCAGGGCCGGGGCCAGGGCCGGGGATACGCCAATTGCCCCAATTACCAGGGCGCCCGTAATTGCCCGGCTTACGGGGGCAATAACCCCCAGGGCAATACCGGCAACCGGGGTCCCCGGGGCGGCGGCAATGCCAATCAGCCCAACACCCAGCCCCAGGCTCCACAGACTACCAAATAACCCCCTCACTCCCTAACCCTAAACTCCGCCCCCTCTTTTCTCCCCCCGGAAGAGGGGGCGGCTTTTTTGAGCGCGCCGCGGCGCTCCGGTCACCCGGAAACGATTACGGGGCCGGCGCCGGAGTCACCCGAGGCCAGCCCCTGATTTGTTTTCCCGGCCAGGTTAGCTGCAGGAGTCGCAGCCGGAGGAGCAGGAGGACGGTGTGCAGGAGCACCCGGACTGAGGCTGGGTGGGGGCGTCGCTGATGCCCACGATTTTGATCATGAACTGCAAAGTCTGCCCGGCCAGAGGATGGTTGAAGTCCACCACGAATTTATCCGGGTCGATGGCCAGCACCGTGCCGGACACGGGGCCTTGGGGGCTGGAGAACCGGAGTTGCTGGCCCACCTCAACCGGGTGGCCCTCCAGCATCGAGGCCGGGAATTCCCGCTTGAGATCGTCCCGGGGTGGGCCATAAGCCTGGTCCGGGGGGAGAACCACTTTTTTCTCTTCATCGAGGGCCATATCCAGGACCGCATCATTGAAGCCCTGGATAATCCCCCCGCCGCCCACCTGAAACTCCAGGGGCATGCGGCCTTCACTGCTGTCGAAGACCGAACCGTCTTCCAGGGTACCGGTGTAGTGCAATTGGACGAAATCACCATTCTTAACTTTGCTCATATCTTCTCCTAGTGGTCCGGCGGCAGGAGTTGGTCCCCTGCCGCGTAAGTTGCTTGATAGTAAGTGAGGCGCCGCCCCCCGGGGGGATAGCCGCCTCGCCGGCGGGCCAAACTGGTGCCCCTGCTTGCCCCGCGCCTTGACCCGCGGCGACGGGGTGGGGCGGCCGTGCGGCTGGAACCGGCGCCTCGCCACCCCGCCCGGAGACGCGGTGAGGCTAAACCTTCACCACATCCTGGGCTTGCGGGCCCTTTTGCCCTTCCACAACCTCGAATTCGACTTCTTGACCTTCCTCCAGACTGCGAAAGCCCTCGCCCGAGATGTTACTGTGGTGGACGAAGACATCGGGCCCATCGGTCTGGGAAATAAACCCGTAGCCCTTGGAATCGCTGAACCATTTGACCTTGCCTCTTACCCGCATGGCGCCTCACCCTCCAAACATTCCTGCCCATGGCCCCCAGGGGCGTGGCCCGAAAAAAAAGGGGGAACGACGGAAACCGTTCCCCTCATGGAAAGGCTTACCGGCCCCTTAAGCCTGGCGTCTTCTTAAATTTTATAAAAAATTTTCCCCTTGTCAAACAGTTAGTCGCAGACTGGGCGGCGTGGGGCTTTGCCGATACCCTTGGCATCCGTGGCGTACGGGCTTGCCAAAACCAATTCGTATAACCTGAAACCATAAGACTGCCGCTCAGCTCAGCCGCGCCGCCGCACGCGGCTGCAAGCCGGATTTCGCCTCAGGTTTTGCCGATCTCCAGCTCATAGTCTCGATAAAGGTCCACGTCCCCGTGGCGGGCCATCTGGCGGTTTTCATAAGGGACCGCAAGCCGCCGGTAGAATTCGTCGGCGATGTTTTTGAAGGTGCCCGAGAGGAGGGCGATGAGCCAGTAGCGCAGGGCCCCGAATTGCTGCCGCACCACCATCAGGGCCAGACGGGTGCAGGTGTAATTCAACAGGCCGGCAAAGGCCGCATCGTAGTCGAGGGCTTGCGCTTCCCGGGTAATCTGCCTGGCCAGCGCCTCGATCAGGGGGTCGAGTGCCTGGCGATGCTTCTGAGCAATATAAGGCATCGGAGGGCCTCCATGGATTAAGAATGGTGCGAATATTTGATACTTGTTCTCAGGTTCCGTTGAATGTCAAGGGAACTTTAGATGCGGTCAGGCCCCCGCGGCACCGGGCAAATTGCCGGCGGCCGGACGAGCGCCAGGACGCACCGGCCGACTCACAAAAAAAGGAGGCCAAAAAAATTGACCTCCAGCCTCGCCAATTATTGGCGGAAGTGCATGGGAATCGAACCCACCTGCCGCCTTCCTCAGACAGCACACCGGATTTGAAGTCCGGGGGCCCCACCAGTGAACCTCGCACTTCCGCAGCGACCACGGTAACCGGGACTTTCGGGAGCGGCGCGGGCTCGCGCCCCCTCCGGATCCAGGTGACCATTATTATAAATCCGGTGGCTCGAAAAGACAACCCGGCATAAGCACCAGGCCACCCACCGGCGGGGTCGCCTCGGTCAGGCGCACCCGGCCCAGGTCCAGAAATTCCCGGGCCGGGGCCCCGGCCCCCGATTTACAGGTTTTAGGGATATCGTCCGATAGAGTTATTGCGGGGTGGGTTGATGGAGACCTTGAGGAAGTTTATCAGACCATAAACGGGAAATAGCCATGCGAGACCAGGAGATTTTGAACTCGGAGGCCGCCGCCGCCCTCCTTGATTTTCAACCTTCCACTATCCGGACCCTGGCCCGACGGGGAGCCATCCCGGGCAAGAAATTGGGAAGAGAATGGCGGTTTGTCAAGACGGACCTGCTGGCCTGGATGAGGAGTAAAGGTAGCCGGGGTTGGCAGAAGCCGCCGCCCTGGGGGGCCGCGGCTTTCCTCCAACGGGTGCGTGAGGATAGCGAGTTCCGGCTGACGGTTGAATCCTTAGAGACAGACACAGAGCGGATGGCCCTGGTCCGGAAGGCGGGATTCGGGTTTACCCTGGAGGAGTTGGAGGAGGCGGTCAAGGCCGAACTGGCTGACGAGGCCCCGGAGCCGCCTCAGGAGCCGGCGGCGGGCCGCCACGTTCTCCGCCAGGCCCAGCGTTACCAGGTCTATCTGACGGTTTCCGAACTGAACGGCAAGCCGGTGGATGACACCGTGATCCTGGACATCAGCGCCTGGGGCGCCAGGCTGGGGGCTTTTATCCCCTTTGGCGATCCCGGCACGATAAAGATAACCTTCACTCCTCCCGGGGAAACCAAAAATGTCCGTCTGGCCGGGAAAGTGGTATGGTCAAGACTGATGACCTCCGCCGGGCAGTATCAGGCCGGCATGCAATTCCTTAAACCCCTGCATGAGTTGCATCGAGAGGGGAAAATTTGAGCCAGGCAAGCGGGGACTTGGCCAAGTCTCCCGCCTGGCCCCCTTTAAGCCCTGCCCCTCTCCCTCATCGCAGGCCCGCGCCGGGGCTTGCCCAGCCGCGGGGACATTTATTTCTGATCTTTTTCCTGGTCATACATGAGAGATACCGTTTGCGATACCCTCTTGGCCCATGCGGGGTCATCTTTATTCAGATCGACTTCATCATAAAAATCACTAAAATCATGATCCACCAGTTTATAGGGATTAGTAATACTATCTGAATCAAAAAAAGCATGTCTCAATTCATGCCGTAATACTCTTTCAATATCAGTATCCTCACAGTGGGCAATCAATTTGCTATCTAAAAGCATAATATAATCATAACCATCTTCCGGCGCGTCATTCTTGGATAAAAATTTTACCAAAGCAGAAGGTTTCACCATCTTGCCAAGGGTTATGTTGCCTCTTCGCACCATTTTCTTTTTATTGAGCAGGAATAGTATTTTAGCATTACCCAAGTGCGGAAAGTATTGAGATCTGATTCTTTCATACATTCCCAGAATGTGGTCGGGAACATGTTCATATTTCATGACAATTCTCCTTTTTTGGTAATGTGTCAAAGTCTAACCTAAAAATATAGCATAAAGACCCCCCAAATACCAAACAATATTTAAAAATGGCATAGTATCTGGTTGAATCAACCGGACGGGTTTGGCCATGCCAGGCCCTCTTTGTGCGGCGGCCCGGGGGGGAAACCGGGGCAGCCGGAGAATTGCCTGGCCGCGGCGGGGGTCTCGTCGGAACCGCGCGTTGCAGAATTGTGGCCGGGAGGTCAATAATGCCGGGCCTAACCACTTAAGTTCCAGATGGCCATCTGTCGGATTTTTCAAGAAATTCTGACTAATATCGGCAAGTACGCCACCCCTTCCTCCGTATCAATTATAATAAAAAGAAGAAGTAATAGCGTTATCTTTGAGGTAGAGGACAATGGCCGAGGGCAAGAATACCCGGGAAATCGCCGACCTCCTCCATATCAGCATCTTTACGGTGCGCCGGCACCGGGAAAGCATCATGCGGAAGCTCAATCTCAAGAATCTGGCCACCCTGGTGAAATACGCCATCGACCAAGGCTATACTGCCAGCAATGCCTGATTCCGGCCGGGTGGCCGCCTAGGCACTTTTGCCTATCCCAAAATGGACCTTTCAGCCAATTTCTTTTCTTCTCCGCAAGACATATTTTAGCTATTGACGTCCTCAAATCTCCCGGGGATGCAATCCAGGTATCCGGGAGGGACAAAATTTTCGTTCAACATGCCGGGGACGATTTAGCCGGATGCCGCCAAGCGGCCGCGGCGGGTTCCGCCCCCGAGGCGGAGAGCAAAAAGGGGGGAAATCATGGGCCGAGCCAAAGATTATCCGGGTTGGGCCTCGGGGTTCCAACAAAAGTTGGCGCTGCTCCGTCAGGTCTATGATAAAGGGGTCTCCTGGCGGCGCCTGTCCCAGAGATCCGGGTATCTGGCAAGACCATCCCGGCCCTGGGCGGGCCTGGCGCCGTTAGATCCCCGGGCCCGGGCCCCCGGCTCTGAGCCGCATCTCATGAAGGGAAAATGGAGTTAGCGCCAGTCTGCCCCGGTAAACCCTGGGGGCCTGACTCGCAAATCTCAGGACAAAAACCTCTAAAGGAGTGCAGCAGGTAATGGGTAAAGGACTTCTTCAGGAGGAAAAATGAGACCGTATCATGAGATAGAAAAATATTTCCATTGCCGGATAGCCATCGTAGAGTTGGGGCCCGGAGAGACCAAAGAGGATGCCTGGTCCCGACACCTGGATGGGCACCCGGAAGATTTTTATGCCAACATTAAGATATTCAATCTAGGCAATCGTGACAGCCAGCCACCCCGGCACCTCAGAGAGCACCGAGCCTGAGAGTTTTTCGTAACCAACCGGGAGGCCCAGGCGCGACGCCTGGGCCGCCGGTTGGACTGCCCCGTGGTATCACGGCAATCAGCTTTAGCCTTTCAAGCGGCTCCCTAAGGCTCTTGCCTGTCAAAGGTCCGCTTCTGGCTGAGCCGGATTTTGAACAGCATATTGCGCCTCAGAGTTGTTAATCGAGATGAAATCCCTTCTCATTGAATAACTTCAAGCAGGTATCCACTACCTCGGCATCATAAAGGACGCCCTTATTTTTGGTGATCTCCTCCAGGGCCTGATCAATTCCCAACGCCGGCCGGTACGGCCGATGGGAGGCCATGGCTTCCACCACGTCGGCCACTGCCAGGATGCGGGCTTCGATGATAATATCCGGTTCTGGCAATCCCTGAGGATACCCCGACCCATTCAGCCGCTCATGGTGTTGCAGCACGGCCTGGGCCACCGGCCAGGGGAATTCCATGTCCTTGAGGATGTCATACCCCACTTGCGGGTGGGTTTTGATGATCTTAAATTCTATCGGAGAAATTTCCCCCGGCCGGCTGAGAATCTCCGCCGGCACCGCGATCTTGCCGATATCGTGCAGATAACCCAAGACTTGCATACCTTCAAGTTGCTCCCGGGGAAACCCCAATGCTTCGGCAATGGCGCTGGCCAGTAGCGCCACCCGCCGCTGGTGCCCGGCCGTATAGGGATCCCGTATTTCCACGGTAGAGGACAGGACCTGGACGGTGGAAGACAAAGCCCTCTTCAACTTATGAAAACTTTCCTCCAGCGCCTCTTCCGTCTGCTTGGCCTGGGTAACATCCGAGATAATATGCACCACGCCCAGAAGAACGCCATCTTCGTCCAATATGGGGTCTACCGTGATCTTGAACCAGCGGTCGTCCTGGGCCAACAGCAAGGTCTCCCGCTGTTTGCTGTGCTTCAGGCGCATATAGGGGCAGCCGTCAATGGGCCCGGCGGTCTGGTGCACCACCTCCCAGCACTTACGCCCCACAATTTCGGGGAAAGGCCGACCCACAAATTTCATCATGGCCTGGTTGCACTGCAAAATCTGATGCGCGCCATCCAACAGGCAGACTCCGTCGCCGATGGCGTCAAACGTGGTGCGCCATTTCTGGGCCGCGACTCTAAGGTGCTCCTCCAACTGCTTTTGGACGGTAATGTCCGTGATGACGCCAATCAGACCCACGAAGCCGCCATTGGCGTCTACAAGCTGGCGCCCCGAGAGCTGCCCCCAGAACTCCCGACCATCCGCCGCCAGGTAGCGACGCTCCAGTCTGACGAAATCGATTTCCCCCGCCATCAATGATTTCATCTTCCCAGAGCCGAGAGACCGCTCATCCGGGTGGACCAGGTCCAGATACGGGGTTCCCAGGATTTCGTCATGGCGATAGGCGAACAGGTCGGCCATCGTCCGATTGGCGAAGGTGATGCAGCCTTCCGCATTGACAAGGAAAATCCCGGCAGGGGTGGTCTCCAGGATCGCGTTGAGCTTCCCCTGACTTTCCCGGAGCGCCTCCTCGGCTTGCTTGCTTTCGGTGATATCGAAAAAGATTCCGCTGATAGAATCAATTTCCCCCCCCTGGCGCTTAAGAATCTGGCCTCTCTCCAGAATCCAGGTTTTCTCCCCACCCTTTTTTCGCAGGCGATACTTTCGGATATATTGCCCGTCACCTTTCAGGGCCTGCATAAATATTTCCCTGGCGTTCTGGAGGTCATCTTGAATAACGACGTCGGACCACTTAAGCCTTTTCGTATTAAACTCTTCTTTAGCGTAGCCGGTAAGCCCTTTGATTTTGTCGTTAAGAAATTCCACCGTATAATCGGCATATCCCTTAAAGACGAAGCCGGGGATATTGTTTACCAGCAGCCGGTATTGTTGTTCACTTTGCCGGAGTTCCGCCTCCGCCTCCTGGCGCGCGGTGATGTCCATAGCCGCGAATACCACCCCGGCGGACAGGTTGGCGGGGTCCAGGGCTACGGTATTTACATAAACCCCCATGGGACTGCCATCTTTATTCCGCCATTGGGTCTCCACTTCCGCCCAACCGGTTTCCTGAATCTGGGCAAATGTAACTCTGCCAACGCGTTTATACTCTGCTTCGCTGAAATAGAGCATCCGGGATCTTTGGCCGATGAGTTCCTCCCGGGAATACCCGGTCATGTCCAGTAATCTTTTATTCACCCATTGGAACACCCGCTCAACCACCAAGCCGATACCCGTGGGAGACGCCCTGAGAATAGTGCTCAACGTGGCTTCACTTTTAATCAGGGCCGCATCAGCTCGCCGCCGTTCCCGCCGCCCCTCCGCTTCCCGCAGTTCCCGCGCCACGGCGGGAACCAGCCGGGCAAGATTATCCTTCATAATATAGTCGTGCGCCCCGGACTTCATCATGGCTACCGCCTTTTCCTCCCCCATAGTGCCGGACACCACGATAAACGGCATATCCAGGGCCCTGGCTTTGAGGATCTCCAGGGCCGCCGGGCCCGAGAAGCGGGGCAGATTGTAATCTGCAATGACGAGGTCCCAATCCTGCTGCGCCAGGGCCGCCTGCATCGCCGCGGCGGTCTCCACCCGCGCATACTCGAGATCATATCCGGCCCTTTGCAACTGGCGGGCGATGAGCCCGGTATCACTTTCGGAATCTTCCACGACCAGGACCCGAAGTTGAGGGTTCATGGCAACCTCACTTGAGCGGCGGCGGCTCATTCAGCACCAGCCAATACAGACCCAATACCCGCAAGGATTCGGCGAATTGCTGAAAATCCACGGGCTTGCGGATGTAACTGTTGGCGCCCAAATCATAGCTCATCATGATGTCCTGCTCATCCTGGGAAGTGGTGAGGATCACCACCGGCAACCGTTTGGTCCGGGGATTATTCCGGATGCGCCTCAGAACTTCCAGGCCATTCAATTTCGGCAGCTTCAGGTCCAGCAAAATGACCGCCGGCAGGTCCGTAACGTCCCGGCCGGCATAAGCGCCGGCGCCCAAGAGATAGTCCAAGGCTGCCTGGCCATTTTCAGCCACCACCAATGCGTTGCTGATGCGGTGCCTTGCCAGGGCCCGTTTCGTCAGACCGATGTCGCTGGGGTTGTCCTCCACCAACAAGATAACCTTGTCCTGCATGGCGCCTCCTATAGGGTAAAGTAAAACGTCGCCCCTTGATCCACGGCCGCTTCCGCCCAGATACGGCCGCCGTGGCGGTTAATGATGCGCTTAACGGTGGCCAGGCCGATGCCCGTGCCCGGAAATTCCGAGGCTTGGTGCAGGCGCTGAAAGGCCCCGAAGAGATTGGCCGCATAGGTCATGTCAAAGCCCGTGCCGTTATCCCGGAGAAAGAAGACGGGCTGGCCATCTGGCGCCATCCGGCCGAACTCAATGACCGCGGCCGGCTGCCTGCCGGTGAATTTCCAGGCATTGTCCAGCAGATTAAACAGGGCTATCTTCAGTAATTGCGGGTCTGCCGTTACGGTCAAGCCCGGCTGCAGGATAAACTCCGCCTGTCGTGCCGGCCCGGTTTGCCTCAGTCTGTCGGCGATGTTCTGAGCCAGAGCGGTGAGGTCCACCGGCTCACGGCGCAGTTCGGCCCGGCCCACCCGGGAAAGACTGAGCATAGCATCAATGAGCTGCCCCATGCGTTGGGTTTCCGCCCGCACCCATTCCAGGTAGTTGCGGCCCTGGTCGTCCAACCCGTCGCCGTAATCTTCCAGGAACGCCAGGCTCCAGCCATCGATGCCGCGCAAGGGCGCCCGGAGGTCGTGGGACACGGAATAACTGAAGGCTTCCAACTCTTGGTTGGCAGCTTCTAGCTGGGCGGTGCGCGCCCTGACGCGTTGTTCCAATTCCAGGTTGAGGAGTTGGAGTTCTTCTTCCGCCTGCCGCCGCGCCACGATTTTCCAAACCCCATCCATCATCAAGGTCAACTGCCGCACATCGCCATCATCATAATCGCTGGCCTTATTGGCGACACCTACCACCGCCACAATCCTCTCGCCGCTGAACACCGGGATGGTGAGGTATTTATAGAGTTCTGCATGACCCTCGGGATAGCCTTTCTTCAAGGCATGGGGGGCCTGGAAATCGTTGACCATGATGGGCCGGGCCTGGCGCACGGCTTCGCCCCAGAGGCCGGTCTTGGCCAAGTGGTAAATCGTCTGGGGCTCGATGATGGTGCAGGCCTGCATGACGTCTTGGGACCAGGCGTTGAGGGTGAATTGCCGCGTTGCCTTGTCATAGGAATAGATGTAGCCGAGCTTGCTGCCCGTCAGGGCAACGGCCTCATTGAGGGTGAAATCCAGCAGGTCCTGGATTGATTCGAATTCGTACTGGGCAATCTTCACCAGGGAGGCCAGCCGGGCTTCGTTGAGTTTGATCTCAGCTTCCGCCCTCTTGCGCTCGCTGATATCCCGGATGATTTCCTGGCAATAATTCTGCCCCTCCACCTGGATGAGATTTACACTCACCTCCACCGGAAAGATATTGCCATCCTGGCGCCGGTGGAAGCCTTCATAAACATTCCCCGCTTCGGCCAGCTCCTGATGACTCCATCTCAAGATGGCTGGTGTCTCACCTTCAGAGACGATGTCTCGGATATTCAGCCTTAGCAAGGTGGCGCGGTCGTAGCCATACGTTTGCACCGCCCGCTCATTGGCTTCCTGGAGATTGCCCCCCTCGTCCATCAAAAGGATAATGTCATTGGCATATTTCACCAGATATTCGAAATGGGTCAGGAGGGCCTGGCGTTCGTTTTTCAGGCGGAAAAGCTCTTTATAGTGGCCCTCCCTTTGGGCGGCGAGGACCCAGCCCATGGACGTGCCCACCAGCAGGACCAGCGTGAACACCCCGGCGGCGATCAGTCTGCCTTCCCGGTACAGTCCGGCGAAGACCTCCGCATTGTCGACCTTGGCCACCATGTGCCAGGAAGATCCGGGGATGTTTCTGGTGACGGCCAACACCGGCACGCCGCGATAATCGCGGCCCTCAAACATCCCTTCGTGGCCCTTGAGGGCCCAGGCCGCCGGTAGTTGGGGGGCATCCAGGGGCAGGGTTAGCGTCAGGGGTGGGGCCTGCCGGTGCCTTAAGGTATTCAGGAACAGCACCCGGTCCCCCTCCTGCTCCACCAGCAGGGTTTCCGCGCTGGGACTGGGACCGGGCCAGTTTTGGATTAAGGGATAGAGAAATTGTTCGGGGTTAATGATGAACACGAGGGCGCCTAAGAGTTCTTTTTTCTGGCCCCGCTGGATGATTAAGGGCGAGATGAGATCGATATGGACGGTTTTATGGGCCCGGTCTGGATAAAAGTCGCTAACCATGACCTTCCCTGACGCTAGAGATTTATAAAATAACGCCACCGTCGTCTTATTTAATGTTCCTTTATGGGATTCATTGAGCGAGAGAACGATTTTCCCTTTATTATTGAGTAAATAAATATTACTATAACCTCCCGGTTCTAAGATTAATGTTAATCTTGATATCATTAATCCGATAGCTGCTTTAGAATTATTATTATTTTTAAATAAAGTTTCGACTTTTTCTAAAACAAATGGGCTCCGGCTGAGGCTGAGCGCGTCGCCGATTCTTTCTTGCCGCCACCGGACGACCTCCCCTCTTTTTAGGTCGGCGACTGATTCCAAAGTATCTTTCCAGTGTTTTAAAGTAGTGTTTTTCTGATTGCCATACCACCAGAATCCAACGGCAATGATGAAAGCTGAGAATATTATAAATAAGATTAAAATCAATATAATGTTATTCGGCTTTCTCATAATCTTGATCATGGTCGCGCTCTTCTTATTTAAAGAATACTGTAGCACCGCGCCTGATGCTGCTGTCTGCTTGTACCATGGCTATCGATGGGTGGAGGGAAATATCCAGAATTAATAAAATAGGTTATGCGGTTTTTATCGGTAACTTATGAGGCAAACTTAAGCAATTGTTGCTGACCAACCGGAGCCAGCGGCGCCCTGGCCCAGAGGTTTGACTTCGCAGGATCGGCCGGGGCCCTGCTGCCCAATGATAAAGCCCATTATGTGGAGGAGTTGGTGGCGGCAGGGCGCCAGGTGGCGGTGGTGGGTGATGGCGTCAATGACGCCCTGGCC
>CAYNMI010000008.1:0-6056 GCA_964398095.1 uncultured Desulfobacca sp. | reverse complement strand
GCCAGGCGCCTGAGCCGGCAAACGCTCAAGGTGATGGAACAGAATTACTGGCTGGCGGTGTCCACGGACCTTCTGGGGGCGGCCCTGATCATCGGCGGCCGTCTGGGGCCGCTGATGGCCGGCGCTATTCACGTGGCGCATACCCTGGGGATCTTTTTCAATTCCAGCCGCTTGCTGGGGTGGCGGCCGCCCCCGGCCAAGGGGGAGGCGGTGCTTGACTAGGCCGACGCTGGTCGCCGGGACCACGCCGGCTTGTTAAGATGCGGCCCTGCCAAACGGTTTTTGCTGCCGCCCGCCTCGCCGGGATTGGCGAGGCAAGGGGCGCCTGGGTGAATGGGCCAGGGGTTTTTCCCAGATGCGGCCGATTTTAGCGCGGGAATTTTCAAAACAAGTCCTCTAACCCGGCATTTGGCCCATGCTTGGCGACAAAATCTTCAGCCTCGGCCCACAATATTTCCGGGTCCGGTTCTTTGCCGACATGTTCCCAATAGATCTTGTGCAGCTCATTGCGGATATTCTCTATGGCCTGCCTTTTCTGGAGTGAACCATCTTTCTCAGTATTCATAGGCTCTTAAGCTCTCCGGATAGAAGATCTCCCCGGGCGCTTCCAGGGCTTCCGCCGCCTCGACCACGTAATCTTGCCATCCGGGTATTTTTCAGGCTGTCCCTGACACCATGGACATGGTTCGGCCAGCATTTCGGAACCATCACATCTGGGGCAAACCTGGCTATCCATCAGTTCGCCTGCCCTCCGGCCAGAAGGTTTGATTAATGGCGCCCGTGGGCTGCCCTCCCCGCCCCTGGACTACCAGGTAAAGGGCTGGGCCCCAGGAAAGTCCCCGAATCCGGAAATTTCCCTCAGCCCAGCCACGGTCGTAGGGAAAGGGATTGTGGGTACCTTACCGCAGGTTTGTGAAAATAATGTTTGGTTATGGTTCATTTTTCATGAATCAGGATAAAAAGTTACTCAACCCGCCGGCAGACCCAAGAGGAGTAATAGGCAGCATTACAGAAAGCTACCAGGTTTCGCCTGGGATATTCCTAAACAATTTCTATTAGATAATTATTTTCATCATATTAGTCCCCCATAAGCTTACGTCAAAACCGAATCCCATCTTCCAAATATCCCCCTATTTACACATAAAATTAACTTTTTTCTAAAATTAAATTAATTAATCATTTGTATGATTCACTGCAAAAGATGGCAAATTTCTCTTATTTCATATCATGTTATGGATACTTGGCCATATTCGTCTTGCTCATGGTAGGTATTTTCGGCATCCCCCTGCCGGACGAATTGTTACTGTGTTTTATTGGGTATCTGGTTTTTCATGAGGAAATGCGGTTTTGGCCCGCGACCCTGGTGGTCATGGCCGGGAGCCTCGTGGGCATCTCCTTGAACTATGTGGTCGGGAGGACTATCGGGGCGCGGCTTTGCCAAGGGTTGGCATATTTCTTCCCGAATAAACTTGCAAAGTTGAGACAGGTGACCGTTTGGATGGATCGATCCGGGGGCGTTGTGCTATTTCTGGCGTATTTTTTACCCGGACTGAGACATTGGGCTACCGTGGGGGCCGGGGTCCTCAAGGTGTCCCCCACGGTGGGGCTGCTCTTTGTGTTCCCCGCGGCCATGATTTGGTCGTTGACCTTTATCTCGTTAGGCTATCATTTGGCGCAAGCAGGGGCTTATTGCCCCCAGAACTTCTCCCCGTTCCTGCCAGTCTTGAGCGGGGTGATCGTCTTGGGCGGAGGCCTCGGTTACTGGTTTTTCAGGAAAAAGGACGGCTGGCGCTGCGGTTCCTCTCAGAAACTCACTCCTTGAAGCGGTAGCCGACTCCCCGCACGGTCTCGATATACTTGGCGGCATCGCCCAATTTTTTCCGGAGGGTGACCACATGCACGTCTACGGCCCGGTCGGAGACGGCATAATTATCCCCGTGCAGGCTGGAGACGATTTGGGACCGGGTAAAAACCCAACCGGGCCTCAGGGCCATCAGGTGTAGGAGACGAAATTCGGAGGCGGTTAAGTCAATGGGGGACGACTGGACCAATACCTGGTGGCAGCCCGGGTGGATAGTCATTTCATTAAAGTTCAATACCAGGGGCTCTTCCGGAATCTTAGCCCGGCGGGTCCTGAGGACGGCCCGCATCCGGGCCAGCAGGACCCGGGGGCTGAAAGGCTTGGTAATATAGTCATCAGCCCCGAGCTCCAAGCCGGTGACGACGTCGGCCTCCTCCCCTTTGGCAGTCAGCATGATGATGGGGACATGCCGGGTCAGGCTGCCCTGCTTGAGTTGGCGGCAAACCTCCAACCCGTCTATCCCCGGCAGCATAAGATCCAGCAAAATCAGGTCCGGGACCATGGACCGGGCCAGGTGGAGGCATTCCTCCCCGGTGGTGAAAGCCGAGACCTGATACCCCTCCCGGGTCAGGTTGTATCTGAGGAGTTCCTGAATGTCCTCCTCATCTTCCGCCACGATGATGTGTTCTTTGGCCATGCGATCTCCTCATTAATCATGATTAACGGTCGCTGCAGGTCAGGTGAATTTCGGAGTCAATATCATCCCTGAAAATATATATAATTGATAAGTCCTGACCAAACAACATATAGATAAATTGATATATATCGCAATTTATTGCTAATCATTAGCCAGATTATATTCCAATTTATACATGATTAAAATAATGCTTAGCCACGCATAGTGCATTTTCCTTGTCAGTCGATTTGTCAATTAGCGATATATTTTAAGATATTAGCCACAATTGCTTTGGCGATTAAAAGAACCGATGCTGGGAAATTCCATTTTTCAAAATATTATTTAACAATGCCGTGGTTTTAGCCTAACAAGTCAGCAATAAAAACGAAATACGGCGCTAATCATAAAATAACCATAGTCTAGCGGATTTCTGATTATGCCCTAATTGATATATATCTAAATGGGATATATGAGTGATCAAAAGCAAATCAGCAAGGCCTTCTGGCAGGGCCTGGTAAAATTGGTCGTCCTGCATCAAGCCGGGCAGGCCCCGCTTTATGGCGGCAGGCTGAGCAATTACCTGCGCAGCCAGGGTTATGACATCAGTCCGGGCAGTCTTTACCCCATGCTGCACAGTCTGGAGAACATGGATTTCCTGCGCAGCCGGATCAAGATCTTTAAAGGCCGGGTGCGGAAATATTATGAACTTACCCCGCAGGGGCGAGCCTGTTTAAAGACTTTGCGCCAAGAGCTGGGGGGCATTGTGCGAGAGGTCATCCTGGGCGAACTCTCCGCCGGCGATACCCCCTAAGACCCCGCCGGCGCCCGGGGGTTTGCATGAGGTTGCCGTCCTGCATTTGAACCGGTGCACGCGAGTCAAGCGCGCCAACCCGATTTAACCGGAGGCGAGTTCTCCCGAAAATCTCCTCTGACCCACTATTTCTTTTCCCGCCAAAATCTTAATACTCACCTTTCTTCAAAATTAATCAAAAATTAATTTTAATGACATAATGGCATAATAAATCAGGCTTAATATTACTTCATCTTATTAAAAACAACTAAATCACTACTGCCAGGGGTCATTGTATTGTTATCTAAAGCCCAATATTTGCCTTGAAAGGAGTATCCGGGTGGAAGGTTTCAGCCTGAGTGACGATCGTTTGAAGGATATTTTGCGGTTTGCCAAGCCTTTTGGTCACCATGAAAGCCCCAAGACCCTCAACTTGGGCTTTGGTTTTATCTATTATGGCGTGGCCCGGGGCATCAGACCCAAACATACCCTGGTAATCGGCTCCGGCTACGGCTTTAGCGTGGTCTGCCTGGCGCTGGGTCTCAAGGACAATGGCGCCGGCCTGCTGACTTTCGTTGATCCGGCGTACTCTTTATTAAAGGACGGGCCTTTCAGTACGATAGGCGGACGCGGCATCTGGAGTGACGCCTCTTCCGTCAAGACCCACTTCCAACGTTTTGGCGTCGACCATCTCATTACCCACTACAAAATGCGCAGCGATGAGTTTTTCCCCGCGTATCAAACTCTAAAGTTACCCCCCATCGATTTGGCTTTTATTGACGGCAGTCATGCCTATAAAGATGTGAAGTATGACTTTACCAAGGTGCTGGAGCGCGCCCATAAAAACACTTACATTTTTCTCCACGATACCAATATCTATATCCGGGAAATGCTTAACCATGCCGGGGTGAAGAAATGGATGCAGTTTATTAAGCGTCATGAAGAAGCGTTTGAAGTCGTCAATTTTCCGTTCTCCTCCGGGGTTGCCTTAATCAGGGTTATCGATCCCTCTGCCTGGAAGAAATTGCATTGACTGCGATAATCGCATGTCTCGTGATCCTCACCGTTGCCCTGGTAGGATATCTGTATTGGCGCTACATCTGGTTCTTTCGCAATCCACCCCGAGTTCCCCCGCCGGGGGACAACCTGGTGAGCCCGGCCGACGGTACCGTGGTGTATGTAAATTCGGTTCAGCCTCAGCAGGAAGTGATCACCATCAAAGCAGGATTATCGGCAAAAATTACTGACATTGTCCGGGAAGATCTTCAGGCGCCCAAAGTATTGATCGGCATCTTTATGAGTCCCTTCAGCGTCCATTACAATCGGGTTCCTCTGGCAGGCCAGATAGATTTTATCCGGCACCATCCGCCTCTGTTGCAAAACCTCTGCATGGGCTCCATGCATTGGCGCACCCTGTTGAAGCGTCCCCCCTTCTATAAGAATTCTGGCCATATTGTGAGCAACGAAAGGACGGTCACCAAATTCACCGGCGCCTTTAAGGGGAAGACTCTATCTTACTATGTCGTGCAAATCGCGGGGAAAAGTGTGCGGGGCATCGACAGCTTGTTTGGCCCCGGAGACCAAGTGGGCAAGGGCGAGATTTTTGGCATGATCCGCATCGGTTCCCAGGTTGACCTGATCGTGCCGGTGGATGCGGCTATGGCAGTCAGGGTGCGGCCGGGAGACAGAGTCCGGGCCGGAGAATCAATCCTCATTGCTTGAAAATTACTCCATAAGGGGGAAAACATGAAGATCGATTTGCATGTTCATTCCAGGTATTCCACCCGGCCATCGCAATGGGTGTTGCAAAAACTGGGGTGTCAGGAATGTTACACGCACCCCCAAACCTTATACCGCATTGCTCAGGCCCGGGGTATGTCATTGGTAACCATCACCGATCATAATACCATCCAGGGCGCCTTGGAAATCGCCCACTTGCCCGGCACCTTTATCAGTGAGGAGGTCACCACCTATTTCCCCGAGGATGGCTGCAAGGCCCATGTCTTGGTTTATGATATCCGTGAGTCACAACATCAAGATATTCAAAAAGTTCGGAACAATATCCATGATTTGGTGGCCTATCTGCGGGAAAACCATATCAGCCATAGCCTGGCCCATCCCCTCTGGGCGGTGAATAATCGCCTGACTCTGGAACATTTCGAACAGTTTCTGCTGCTGTTTAAAACCTTCGAACTCAACGGTGGCCGGGATCCCCAGGTGAATGATTGGCTCAAGACGGTGCTCTCCCTGCTGAACCCCCAAGACCTGGAGCGCATGCAGGAGAAGCATCGGCTAACTCCCCCCTTCGCCGAGCCCTGGCAGAAGCACTTTACCGCGGGCTCGGATGACCACAGCTCCCTCAATATCGCCAGGTCATTCACCCAGGTCAAAGGCGCCGGGACGTTGCCACATTTTCTCAAAGAGCTGCATACTGGCAAAGCCCAGCCGATGGGCCAGGCTTCCACCCCGGTAACCCTGGCGCACAATCTGTACAGTATTGCCTATCAATACTATAGAGAAAAGTATGCATTAGAAAAATACTCCAATTCAAACGTTTTTATTAATTTCTTCGAAAAATATCTCCAGGTAAATTTGAACGGCAGCAAGTCGCTCCCCAAATATCATTATATCAAGCATAAGATCAAAAACTTTTTCAAAGCTTCATCGCCAACTGATACTATTTTCTCCTTAATTACCCATGAAGCCAGTAAGATTACCTCGGCGCAAGCCCACGGCAATCCTGAAAAACAATGGATGCAGATACTCAACGAGATCTCCCATAATATTCT
>CAYNMI010000007.1:0-21762 GCA_964398095.1 uncultured Desulfobacca sp. | reverse complement strand
GTAGACTACAAGCTATTTCAAAACCGGGTTATTTTGTCACCCTGAGCGTCAGCGAAGGGTCTAGGTTATCGGAAAGACTAGATTCTTCGCTGCGCTCAGAATGACAAATTGGCCCAAAAGGAGGTTTTGAAATAGGTTCTCATGGGAAAACTTGCCTGATTGGCACCCCGGCCCCGGCCGATTGACAGCGGCGGCGGGCCGGAGTATAAGAACCACAAGGGTTATGCCGCCTTAGGGCGCCAGGGAGGGGCCGATGTTCAAGGATCTGCTCAAACGACCGGTTTCCGGGGTGTTGGTGGGAGTCGGGGTGGTGCTGCTGGCGCCCCTGGTGCTGCCGGCGGTGGCCCGGGCGGCCCGTCCCCTGGCCAAGGCCGCCCTGCACGGCTATTTCGCCCTCATGGACGGACTGAAGGGCCTGACCGCGGACGATGAGAAAAAGCTTGGACCCATGGTGGAGCAACTGGTGACCGCCGGGGTGTCGGAGGCGGCCACGGCCGCGGGTGAGGAGGCCGCGGAAGAAGGGGTGGCCGAAGCCGTGATTGAGGGCGTGGTTACGGCCCTGGAAGTGGTGTGAACGGCAAGCCGATAATTTGCGGGGAGGGGCGCGCGGCCCCTGATAGCGTTTTCCGTTTTCCGTTTTCGGTTTTTGGTTTTTGGTTAAATCAATAAGAAATATCAGTCGGTTATAGAGATAGTTTGTTGCATTTTAAACGGAAGACGGTATGCTTTCCTCTCTGAGAAATAATCTCCCGGGGCGCCGAGTTTAGGGACTGGGACTCACCGGGGCGGGCGGGCCGGTTTCAGGTCCGGCCGGTCAACGGCCCGGTCCAGACCTCCCTGGATGGCGTCCACAAACTTGTGGGCATAAGCCACATAGTCACCTGCCACCACGTAGCCATAGCGGATATAGCTTTCGGGGAAATTCACCCGGACATTTTTGATTATCAGGTAGATATTGGGATTGATCGCCGCGGGGCCGCAGTATTGGTAGTAGAGGTTGGGGACGTGGCGGGCGATGATGATGAGGCCGCTTTCGTCCAGGATGGTGAGCTGCGGGTAAGTCTTTAGCGCGGGGCTGAGTTTTTCGATGACCGCGCCTTTGGCAACGAGGCCATAGCCGTCGCGGTTGAGCTTTTTGAGGGTGGCGTCGATTTTGGCCAGGACCTTGGCTTTTTCCGAAATAGGAATGTTATGGTATTGGTAAAAAAAGCCGGTGGGAAAATGTTTGGCCCTGAGCGAGGCTGCCTGGGCCGGGGTCGGGGTGACCCCGGCGATGAGCCCGAAAGTTAGGAGCGCGACAGAAAGGCTAAGTTTCAGGGGCAGGAATCGGAGCACCGCCCCCGGGTTGCGCGGCACGGCCATGGCGGTGAACCCGGGGGGCGGGGCATTAATCGAACTTGACCTCAATTTCCGGGAGATCGATTTCGGTGGGGAAGTCAGTGAACGGGAAGGGGCGCTGGTTTTCATTGAGGGTCAGGTAGCGCATCAGCCGGTAGCCATAGGCGGCCACCCGGTTGGCGAAGAGCCGGGCCTTCTCATTGTGCCGCAGGGTGAGCAACAGCAAAAAGTATTCGAGCAGGGTGGTCAGGAAAATGATGGTTTTCACCACCTCAAAGATGGCCACATAGAGCAGGGTGTAGAGCAAACGGATGACGATCTGTTTGCGGGTAACCACCACCAGGACTTCGTTTTCCATGGTTCCTCCGGCGCTTGGGTTACGGGTTGCGGGTGGGCCGAGACCGGGCTCAGCATGATACTCCTTATACTATAAAGATAGAGCCCCGGTTTGGCAAGGGAGCGGCGGGGGCCGGGGCCGGGCTGAGGACCGAGGGATGCAGGCCGGGGGAAATATTTCGCTTCTCGGGGTCATATGTGGTATTTATGACCGGGGTAAGGGCTGGGGAGATAAAGTCGGTCAAGAGAATTTGGGCCATCAAAGGAGGCATCGGCAAAGTTGCATGAATATACGCTCATGGAGCAGGTAATCGCCCACATCCTGGCGGAACTCAAGAAACAGGGTGGGCCTCCGGCGGGGAGCTCCCTGGAGGTGGTCCTGAAGGTGGGGGCCCTGGCGGTGCACTCCGAGGCCGCCACCCGGCAGGCCTATGAAGTGTTGGTGCAGGGGACGCCCTTAGAGGCTTCCCGGCTGCGCCTGACGGTGGAACCGGTAACTTTGACCTGCGGGCAATGCGGCTATACCGGGGCCCTGCCGGAGGGCGCGGTGGACCCTCATGACCCGTCGCCGCTGTCGGAGTGCCCCCAATGCGGCGCGGTGAGCCCGGTCCAGGGAGGCCGGGGGGTGGAGTCCATCGAGATCCGGTGGGAATAAGGGGTTAGAGGTCCAAGAGGCCCCGGGGGCGCGGCAAGACGGCGCCGGCTCAGGCCGGTCCCTCCACCCGGAGGTCCGCCAGGAGGCGCCGGCAGAGCGGGTCAATGGCGCCGGCCATGGTCGGGGACAGCCCCGGCGTGACTGCATCCGGGATGGTCTCGACCTGGGCCACCAGGATCTTGATGTCTATGGGGCTATGCTCCTGAAGCTCCTGGAGCATATTGACCGTGGGAAATTGGTGGAGGGAGAAGTCGGAGGTCTTTTTGTCGGGGATCCCGGCCACCGGGATTTCGAAAACCTCTCCCGGCTGCCGGTCGGGATATTCCACGGCATCGATGATGAAAATCTGCTTGGGCTTCTTGTCGCTCAACACCAGGTCAAAGAGAATATCCCGGATGCTGGTGCCGACATCCAGGGCCAGGACGTTGGCGGGCAGATGGTAGCGTTCTTTCAGGGCCTGGATAACGGCGGGACCGAAGCCGTCATCGCCAAACAGGATGTTGCCGCAGCCAAAGATCAAGACGGATTTCTTGAATAATTCTGATATCATAAGTTAGCAGCCCTCCTGCATGGATTCCCTCTTGGCGCGGACCCGAAAGTAGAGTCCGGGGCGCGGTGCTTCTCGTCATAATCTATCTCCCGGGAAGCAACCTGCCGGAGCAGACAGTCGTCGCTCTCGTCATTATAGCAAGGCGGGGTGGAAATTGGGCTAATTTTGGGGCCGGCGGCCAGGGGGACCAGAAAAAAGTCGGCAGGGGCTCAAGGGGTGGGCCCAGGCGCCAAAGCCCGGGAGGCTTAGAAGCAAGGCTCGCCGGCTATGATTTTCCCGGGGATGTCGTTGACCATGGCCTGGGCGCGGGTTGCGCCCACCAGGCGGGCTAGTTCCTTGACCGCCTGACTCAGCAAGGGGGGACGCCGCTTGGGGTGGTGGGCATCGGTAGCCAGGAGGTGAATATAGCCCAACTTAACCAATTGTTGCGCAATCTTCTTGACCCCCCGGCCAAACCAGCCGGTCAAACTGTTGCCGGTCATCTGGGCCAGGCAGCCCAGGTCAAGCAAGCGTTTCAGCTTGTAGGGCATCTCTTGAATAACCAGGTGCCGCTCAGGATGGGTAATGATGGGGGTTAGGCCACGGGATTGCAGGTGGAAACAGATTTCTTCAGTGGCCGGCGGCAAGGCGGTATCGGGGAGTTCCAGGAGGAGATAGCGGTTGGCGTCATTAATGGTCAAGGCCAGGCCGTCATCCAGGAGCTGTAAGGACTCAAAACTGAGGGGGAAATCACACCCCGGGATAATTTCCAAAGGGATATGTTCTTCCCACAATTTCTGCCTTAATTGGGCAATATGTTGGAGGATGGAGTCTTTCGTATTTATTTGGCTGAGGTCGACACTTCTTTTTTGAAAGAGGTGAGGAGTGGCAACCATGATACTGATGCCATCTTCCACCGCCAGCCGCGCCATATGGAGGGATTGTTCCCAGTTTTTGGGGCCGTCGTCCAGACCGGGCAAGATATGAGCATGAACATCAATCATAAAGTCAGCACTTCCCATGCAAGCGGCAGTTGCCGGTAATTATGGCATTGTCGGGGCGACTCACGGGTTACGGCGGCCTGGCCCATGGAGATATTGGAGTCTACCTTTTACCCGAGTTTCTGAAAGAAACGCCGGGGAATTTCTTTTCAGGACGATATCCGGTTTTACCGGGAAATGATATTTCCCGGAAATCTTCCTGGTGCCGGGTTCATTCTGGGGGCCGGCGAGCGGAGCAATGACTCCCCGGTCAAGTCATCGCCGCTTAGCCAGTATTAAACATAAGCCGCCCTGAGGATAAAATCAACCCTGGACGGGTAAAGGCCCCGTACGCAAACGACCGGAAGGAGTTGCGGGCCGAAAACGAGTAATGATGAAGTCCATAACCGGTTTCATTTTGGTCAGTTGGTAACTTTGCAGTGGCGGGATTATGGGATTGATTAGTAGATTATTACGGAGAAAGGATTGTCTCAATGTTATTTTCAATACCAAAAGTAGCCCCCAACTTTGTGATAATGGTCATAATCGGAGAAATTAAAACCAAAGAATCGGATAATAATGGGAAAGGTAGTAAAAAAAAGTTGACTTTTGGGGACAATGCTATTTAAATCGCTTAAATTAGTTTTGAGAATCAACTATGGAGCGTGGCTTGAAAATAGTGACGATTAACAATCTCTGTAAATTATTCATCCAGATGCATGGTCTTGTCTTAATAATAATACTTACGGTGTCAGTCTTAGGCGGGATGAGCGCGGCGGCCTGGGGAAGCGGGTTTGCCCTGGTTCAGCAGGGAACTGCGGCCATGGCGCAAGGGAACGCCTTCGTAGCCGAGGCCGATGACGCCTCAGCCATCTTTTATAATCCCGCCGGCCTGAACCAGCTCAAGCGGGCCCAAGTCTATCAGGGACTTTTTTTGAATTACCCCGACCGGGAGTATAACGGCGCCCTGGACTCTGAGACCAACCATCGCCTGTACAGAGCCATGACGACCTACATCGCCCTGCCGGTGCATGATCGGGTGGCCCTGGGTATCGGCTTTTTTTCGCCCTTCGGGATGGGCACGGTCTGGCCGCCGACCTGGGCGGGCAGGTATATCACCACCTTCTCCAGTATGAAAACCTATACTCTCAACCCGGTGGTGTCGGTCAAGGTGCTGGACAATCTCTCTTTGGCGGCCGGGTTCGATGTCATGTGGTCCAAGGTAATGCTCAAGCGCAAGGCCCAGGTCTTGGGAGGGCGCCTGCCCGATGCGGAAACCAACCTGAGCGGCGACGGCAACGGGGTGGGTTACAACTGCGGCATGCTTTACGAACCGCTGACCGGGGTGAAACTGGGGGTGGCCTACCGCAGTCAAATCAAGGTGGAGCACAGCGGCGATTTTACCACCACCATGCCGTCGCCATTACCGGTGACCCCCAGCACTTATGGCCGAGCTTCCATTGTCTTTCCCCCGTCTCTGACCATGGGTATTTCCTATAGTCGTTTCAAACCGTTGACGGTGGAGTTTGATACTACCTGGACGGGCTGGTCCACGTATAAAAAACTGAAGGTCAATCTGGACAGCCCGATTTTGAGCAACGGGGTCATGACTTCAACCCTCACCACCCCCAAGAACTGGCATGACACCTGGGCCTTCCGCTTCGGGGCCAATTATGAAATCAAGAAAGGGATGAAGATCCGGGCCGGATATATCTATGACATGAGCGCGGTACCGGATACGAGCTTTGACCCCCAGGTGCCCGACGCCAACCGTCACATCTTTACGGTGGGGGGAGATCTCAAGATCTGGAAATTTACCCTGGGCATCGCCTATAATTACATCCTGTCCGTGAACCGCAACAAAAACAACACCATTGTAACCAACGGAGTGCCGGCCGTCATCCAAGCCAACGGGCCCTACAGCGGTAATATCCAATCTCTGGGACTGAGCTGGTTGTTTCAATTCTAGGAGAAATCCCTGGCGAGATTGAGGGGAAGGGCCAGCATGGCCCGGTGGAAGGAGGTGAGATAATCCTTCCACCCCCACCCTGACCCTTGCTCCCCCCTCAACATTACCAGACCCAATCTTATTGGGCCGTCTCCCGGCAGTGGGAGACGGCCAACTCGTTAAGGGCGTCATCCAAGACTGCAATCCCCAGGCCCGGGCCGGGAAGCTCGTCAGCCAGGCCGCCGCTATTAAAAGCTACCGGCTGGGCCACCACATCCCGGGACAGCACGTAGGGGGAAAATGAGCCCTCCACATAGGATAACAGCGGGACAGTCAAGCCGAAATGGCGGCCGGCGGCAGAGAGGATACTGGTTTCCCCCACATGACAACCCAGTTGGCATAAAATTCCGGCCTTTTCGGCCATTTGCCGGATGCGATTCGAGGCCCCCAGGCCACCACATTTGGACAGCCGGATATTGAAAATCCGGCAGGCCCGCAGGTCGATGAGGCGGCGGGCATCCACTTCGTTGCACAAGGATTCATCGGCGATCACCGGGATCGGCAGCGCTTCACTGACCTGCCTCAACCCCTCGAAGTCGGTTTTGGCCACCGGCTGTTCCACGGCGCTGATGCCATAAGGCAGCATTTCCCGGAGACGGGCGATGGCCTCGGCGGGAGTCCAGGCGGAGTTGGCATCTACCCGGATATCGACCTCGGAACCCAGTTGGTCCCGGGCCAGGCGCAAGGTCTCCAGATCTGAGTCAGTCCCCACCTTGAGTTTGATAAAGCGCATGCCGATGGATTTGACCAGTTGGAATAATTGGCGCATTTTCTCCGGGGACATCATGGGGATGACGGCGCTATACTCCAGGCTGGTTCTTAATTTGGTCCCGAGCAGCCGGGACACCGGCAGATTCCAGGTCAGGCCGGCGGCATCCAGGAGGGCGGTTTCCAAGGCACAGAAGGCGGCTGGGTAGCGCGGAGCCTGGCACTGGTGATAGAGGTTCTCCAGGGCCTGGAGAAGAGCCTGGGGACCGGGAAAATCCCGGGTCAAAACCGCCGGGGCCAAAACCTCTTGGAGGAAGGAGAGGCTGTCGTCGAAGCCCTCGCCGGTGACGAAGGCCCGGGGGACACCCTCTCCATATCCTCCGACCGCGTCATCAGTGGTCACCTTGAGGATGAGGTTGTCAGAGCCGTTGTGACTTGCCAGGTTATGCTTGATCGGGAATTGAAAGCCCAATCTCAGGTGCCAGATATCCAGTTTCTTGACGATCATATTCCGCCTCAACGTGAGATTTAATCATCTTACCAAACTTCTTCCACTGGTACCATTGCTCGGGAAACTCCTCGACCGCAGCCTCGAGCACGGACAGACATTGATCGCTGATAGGCATGGCCGCCGGGAAGGCGCCATTGCCCACGGTAGTCAGGTTACAGGTATATTGCTGGTTGCCTTCCCGTTTCACCAGGGCGGTGATGACCTGGGCGCCGGAGCGTTTTTGCAGGAGTTCCAGGGTGCGGTCCGCGGGGAACTGGCAATTGAGGAAGGAACTGTCCCGGTGGGGATCAAGCCGCCATTCATCAAATTCATCGACCTCAGTAATGAGAATGCGGCCTTGCTTGAGGGCCTGCATGGCCGCCAGGATCACGTTGCCCTGGTCGGCGTCCAGGAGATTGAGATCGATGGATTCAGCCCGCCAAGCCAGGGATTCCCGCAGGCGAGTGGTTTTGAAACGGCAGATCATGGAAGTGTTGTAACCATGCATGGCCAGGGCGCCGGGCAGGAGTTCCAACGCCCCGAAGTGACCGGTGACCAGAATGACCCCCTTGCCCAGTTCTAAGGCGGCCCTAAGCTGCTCTTCACCGGCGAACCGGGTATGATCTCTGAACAACTTTATAACCCTAGGAAAATCGACATAACCGACGACCAGCTTCTCATGGTAATGGTCAAAGATACCCGTGAAGGCGGCTGAGGTTTTGCGCTTCAAGAGGGGAGCCGGTAACTTTCTCCGAAAGACATGTTGAATGGTTTTCCGAATCAGGGCCTTTTCTTTCCATTTCAGGAGATAGTAAAGCCTTCCCAGGAACAAGAGATAAGCCCGGGAGACTGAAAAGGGCAAGAAGCGGAACAGGAAACTGTTAAATCTCATTTGCAGAAATTTGCTCAGGCCCAGAGAGAACTTGGGGAGACGGAACTTTTTGATAAACATGGTCTTTCTCCTTTGGTAGGAATTAGGTAACGCTTTAAAAATTATCTTTTGAGATTAATTAATCTTAGGTTTTGCCTCATATTGGCTGGGGGCTTTCCCATTTATGGCGCCTCAGTTCCTCTTTTAAGGGGGGAAGAGGAGGGGGGAGCCGAGGATGGTTGAGGGACAAATAATGATGATTGGTAAAATCAAGCTGTTGGCCTGATAACTCTGAGGCTTCATAGTTTTGTCCTCCGTTGCTTTAATGGAATAGCAAAATCTTTAAAAATAATATCTGGTAGCGAGAAGAAATATTAGACAATACCTAATTCTGCACTGCCAAAACCCTAAAAATGAGGGGCTATTTCCCTAAGGTGACCAAGGCACCGCCAGGGCATCCCAGTGGGATGACGGCAAAGGGGGGAATCAATCCTATTGGGGAACATGTTGATTATACAAATGAAAAGCATTTTTTTCGTTGGAGACAGGACTGGATTTTCCCGGGAGCGGCCGATGGCGGCGCTGGGGTAAAAACGGCAGATCGCCGGCGGCGGCAGGGCAAACAAACCCAGGTCCAGCGCGGGGCAGGCCCAAGGCGGCCGCCTTTTGGGCGGCAGCAAACCGAAGAGCGGCGCGGGGTGTTAAAGGAAAGGCAAGTCGCCACCCGGCCCCAGTCAGGGCCGGGGGCGACTGCTTGACTTTTTTACCTATTTCTTTATTATGCTGCGAAGGAGGATTAGGTTTAAGCGTTCAGTTTAAAAGGAATTTCGCGCAATCAAACTCATGACTTGGGCAGCCGCGGTCAGGTTGGTCCCGGGCTCAGGCGGAATGCAGGCTCCTCCGGCAGGTTTTATGGCGGAGCCGGCTTCGATGCGCTTGGTTAACGAGGGGTGACGGTAAGAGGGTTGGCCGGCACCGGGGGAGTCTCAGGCAAGCAGCATGAATAGCGGGGTTAGATACTGAGATGGAGAAACATCATAGCTGCTTGAATACCCGAGCGATAATCGAGTATTTTCAGGAAAGCCAGCCCGAGGAAGTTTACCGGCTTTTTACCGGCCTGGGGCCGGAGATTGAAAGCCTGGCCAACCCCCAAGAATTTTTGATGGAGATTAACAATTGGGTGTCCAGTGATGTGGTCACCAAGATGTTTGAGAATGCCAAGGCGATAACG
This sequence comes from uncultured Desulfobacca sp., assembly GCA_964398095.1. GTDB lineage: Bacteria > Desulfobacterota > Desulfobaccia > Desulfobaccales > 0-14-0-80-60-11 > 0-14-0-80-60-11. Next base: position 12,616 of record CAYNMI010000007.1, on the reverse strand, counting down.
CAGGATGAGGAGATCGCCTTTAAGATTGGCTTAGAATCCGCCACCCGGAAGAAGTTGGGCTATGTCCAGCGCATTATTCTGTTTGCTTACAAAAGTCCCCACCGCAGCCTGAAGAAACTTCAGGCCATTAACGATAAATTTAATAAAAACAAGCGCATCGAACTGGTGAAAAACCGGGGCGACAATGCGGTCATCCGGCTGCACTGGTTCAGGGAAATTCCCGGCACCATTGATTATTGTTTATTTAATCAGGGGATCTACACCGGGGTGCCGACCATCTGGAACCTGCCGCCCGCAACCTTAGAAGAGACTAAATGCTATTTTAAGGGTGATGATTATTGCGAGTATCACTATAGATGGGAGAAAAGGTTTTCGCTGCGAGAAAGCTTGTTAAGGCTGCTGGTTCCCTGGCGGGCCCTCAACTATACCATTGAGGAACTGGAGCGGGACAAGGAATTGCTGCGAAAGAAGTTTGATGAGATTCACCGGTTAAATATTCAGTTAAAGGAAAAAATTGACCAGCTCATCTGTATGCAGGAAACCAGCACCGCGGCGCTTTCGGTGCTCAATCTGGAGAAACTGCTCCAGGTGACGTTGCGGCTGCTCATCAACTCGGCCAAGCTGGATCGGGCCGGGATTCTGCTGCTGGACGAGAAACGGGAGGTGTTGGAACTTACCTATTCGGAGGGGGTCCCGGCCGAACTTTTTGACCGGGTCAGGGATTACAAGATTCCCATAGCTAAAGTGGATAACGTCATAGCCCGGGTGGCCATGACCGGCATTCCGGTGGTGATCCAAGATGTGGCCCGCAGTAAACTGAACATGCACAACCCCTTGATTCAATTTTTCAAGCCCAAGGCGTTCATTCTGGTGCCTCTGACGGTGCGGGGCAAGGTCATCGGGGTGCTCCTGGCGGATCGAGTCCGGGAGGAGGCGACGATCACTGATGGCGACCGGGAGTTTATCGTGAATTTTGCCAACCAGATTGCCATAGCTTTGGAAAATGCGGTGCTCTATCGGAAGATAGAGGTGTCGGAACGGAAATACCGGGAGCTGGTGGAAAATGCCCACGAGGGTATCTGGATTATCGATGAAAACGGGCTGATCAAATTTGCCAATCGCCGGATGAGGGAGATTACCGGGCATGACACGCTGGAAAATCGAAATATTTATGACCTGACGGACCAGGGCAATCAGAAGCTTTTGGCGGACATCATGGCTGAGAACCGGATGAACCGCGTGGCTCAGCAGGAGTTGGATATCACGTGCAAAAACCAGGGGCTGGCCTCGGTCATCATGAGTTCAGTACCCATGTTTGAAGACAGCCAATTTGTGGGCGCGTTTGCGATGTTCAGTGACATCACGGCATTGCGGGAAACGGAGAAGCGCTTTCGGAAAATATTTGAAGAAGCTGCCATCGGCATGTCCCTGGTGGATATGGACGGCCAACTCCTGGATGTCAACCCGGCGTTTCTGAAAATGTTGGGGTACAATAAATACGAGGTAGTCGGGAAGTCTTTTAAGAACTTGCTCCATCCGGCGGATGCCCAGATCAGCGCCAGGCTGTTCAAGGAATTGCGGGAGGGTAAACGAGACTCCTATTCCCGGGAGAATCGTTACCTGCATAAAGACAACGGGGTGGTGTGGGGGCAGGTAACCGTGTCCATGCTCCGGGAGGCCGGGGGCGCGCCGCATTTTGCCATTGCGATGATCGCCGATATCACCGACCGGAAACAGGCGGAAGAGGATATCCGCACTTATCAGGAGCAACTGCAATCGTTGGCGTCGGAGCTGTCCCTGACCGAAGAGCGCGAACGGCGGCGCCTGGCCACGGACCTGCACGATCATATCGGTCAGGCCCTGGCCATCTCCAAGATCAAGCTGGGAGTGCTGCAGAAATCCGTCACGGTTGAGAACCAGGCCAAACCCCTGGCGGAGGTGCGGGAACTCATCGAGCAGATGATCCAGGACACCAGGTCCCTCACCTTTGAGCTGAGCCTGCCGGTGCTTTATGAGCTTGGGTTTGAGGCCGCGGTGGAATGGTTCGCCAAGCATGTCCGGTCGCAGCACGGCATCAAGGTGGACGTGCAAAAAGACATGCTGCCCATCCCCATGGATGATGAGATTAAGGTCCTGCTGTTCCGTTCGGTGCGAGAGCTGATGATCAATATCGTCAAACACGCCAAGGCCCGCAACGCCCGGGTAATCATCCGGAGAGAAGGCGAAGACGTCAACATCGAGGTCGAAGACGACGGGGTGGGGATTAACGACGTCCGGCGCGATTCAAGGCTGAAAGGCAACGGCGGCTTTGGGCTTTTCAGCATTAGGGAGCGCTTGCATTATCTGGGGGGCCGGGTGGAGGTGGAATCGGGGAATGGCCGGGGAACCCGGATAAGCCTGATGGTACCCCTCCAGCATACCAAGCAGACTGCCGCGGAGAGCGCTCGATGATCAAGGTCGTATTGGCGGATGACCACCAGATTGTGCGTCACGGGCTGCGCAGCCTGCTGTCGGTGGAACCTGACATAGAGGTGGTGGGGGAAGCGGAAAATGGGCGGGCGGTGGTCAGGTTGGTCCAGGAACTAGCCCCGCAGGTGGTGATCATGGACATTTCCATGCCCGACCTGAACGGCATTGAAGCCACGCGCCAGATCCTGGGCGAATCTTCCGGGGTCAAAGTTATTGCCCTGTCGATGCATTCCGACAGTCTGTTCGTGTTGAATATGTTCAAGGCGGGGGCTTCGGGGTACCTGCTGAAAGATTGCGCCCTGGAGGAACTGGTCAAAGCCGTGCGCACGGTGATGAACCGCAAGATTTATCTCAGCCCCGGCATTTCCGATATTGTGATCAAAGACTTCGTCATCGGGTGGTCGGCAGCGGATTCCTCTTCCTCGGCCTACTCGATCCTGACGGCCAGGGAGCGGGAAGTGCTGCAGTTGATGGCCGAAGGGAAAACCACCGGCCAGATCGCCGAGAACCTGTGCGTCAGTGTGAAGACGGTGGAAGCCCATCGCAAGCAGATGATGAACAAACTTGACATTCACAGCGTGGCGGAACTCACCAAATATGCCATCCGTCAGGGACTGACCTCCCTGGAGGATTGACCCGGCCAGCGACTCCGGGCCTACCAGCCCTGCCCTGATAAAAAGATTCAGGTATTGCGAGTCAGAAAATCAGGGAATTCCCGACTGCAATTCTTTTCCCATAAGTGTTAAAAAAAATTCAGAAAATATCTAGATAGGGCCCACCAGGGCCGATCAGGAGATCATTGCCCCCTGGGCTCGGGCCGGGGGCATCCTATCAGGGATTGAGCATTGGGGGTATTCCCATGGGCCAAAGAACAAATTTACTGAATAAAATGAACGGACCGATTCGCATCATCCTGGCGGACGACCACCAGATTGTGCGGCAAGGGCTGCGCATCCTGCTGGAGGCCGAGCCTGACATGGAGGTGATTGCGGAAGCCGATAACGGGCGCCAGGTGTTACGGCTGGCGCCGGCATTGTTGCCCGATGTGATCATCATGGATCTGTCCATGCCTGAGCTGAACGGCATTGAGGCGACCCGCCAGATTTTGGCGGGGGCTTCTGGCGTCAAGGTGGTCGCCCTGTCGATGCATTCCGATAGCCTCTTTGTGCTCAACATGATCAAGGCCGGGGCCTCGGGTTATCTGCTGAAAGACTGCGCCCTGGAAGAACTGGTGAAGGCCATCCGCACGGTAGTCGCCCAGAAGACCTACTTGAGTCCCGGGGTCTCGGATATCGTGATCCAGGATTTCGTGACCGGTTGGCAGACCACGAATACGTCGGCGTTTTCAGTGCTGTCGGCCAGAGAACGGGAAGTGCTGCAGCTCATGGCGGAAGGCAAAAGCACCAATCAGATCGCCGACGGCCTGTGCGTCAGCGTGAAGACCGTGGAAGCGCACCGGAAACAGGTCATGAGCAAATTGGGGATTCACAGTGTCGCCGAACTCACCAAATACGCCATCCGCCAGGGGTTAACCTCACTGGAAGTTTAAGCCGGTTTGAGCATTGCAGGTCCAGCCGGTTCGCCGGCAATTGCAAAAACGAGGTTTTTCGGAAATCAAAATTAGGGATTCCCTAAGTGCTTTTGAGGGGAATCCCTATATCTTTATACCGGACCTTTGAGCAAACTTATCAGTTTGGCCTCACGGCCGGGACGTTGCCGGCTCTATCCCATCACGGTGCGACATGCCAAAGGGCGTGCCGGGGAGACAGCATGGCCATCAAGATCATTTTGGCGGATTACCACCAGATAGTGCGTCAGGGACTGGCTATTCTCCTGGCCGGGGAACCTGACATGGAGGTAGTGGGTGAGGCGGAAGATTGTTGCAGCACCCTGCGGCTCATTGCAGAGCTTGCCCCCCAGATAGTAATCATGGATATTTCCATGCCCGACTTAAACGGAGTAGAAGCAACCCGCAAGATATTATCGCAGTATCCCGAGGTCAAGGTAATTGCCCTGTCCATGCACTCGGATAGTCTGTTTGTCTTAAATATGCTCAACGCCGGGGCCTCGGGCTATCTGCTGAAGGATTGCGCCCTGGAAGAATTGGTCAAGGCCATTCGGACCGTAGTCAACGAGAAAATCTATCTCAGCGCCAGCTTATCCAATCTCCTGGTCAATGATCTGGCGAATAAATTTTCCCTGGACGATTAAATTATGGACCGGCGGGACCCGGGGGCCGGGGGCGACCCCATGGTTGCCCGAGGCAGCCACCCGGGTAAAGAGGGCGCCAGCCGGCCACAAGGCCGGGAACGCCACTTTCCGCCTCAGCTTTTGCATGAGTTGCACGCTTGCCCTCTCCGGGCCAACCACTTGCAAGCCGACTTCCTGATCTTCCCTGCCTAGTGAGTTTCCCCAGCCAAAATCGGTAAATCCCCCCGGAAAAATCAGTGGTTCCCCGTGATGTACTTTACCAGGATCATGTTATGTGTATCCGTAGCACCAGGGGCCATGGCGGGCTCAAGGAATTGCAGGGATGGGATGCAAGGAGTCAACTTTGGCATGAATGCCCTAAGGGGGCACGGAAGGAGAGGGTATGGAACCAACGATCTCGGTTTGCCGGAAAGGTGAAGAGGTGTATCTAACCCTGGAGGGGGATTTTGATAACACTTCATCCCCGCAAATGCTCCAGGCGTTGCAAAGACTGGTGGCGACGACGCTGCGCTGTGCGGCCCCCGATTCCCCGGTAGCTTATAGCTTTAAGACCCGGGGCAGGGTAAACATCAAGAAAACGGGGTAAGGTTCAAGCCCGGGGGCCATGCTCCGGCCGCCTGACCACAGCCAGGGCGACTGGCGAACGTCAGGGATGCAAGGCTGGTGCGAGCGGCGCGGCCAGGCCCGCCCCGGGCCGCCTTCAGTATCCCACCGGCAGCCGATAGAGGATATCCGCCAGTTCCTCGGCGGCGGAGATGGGCTGAGCCGTGTCGCCATGCAACTGCAAACATTCCAACCACAAGCCCGGCAGATCGCGGTCCGCCGGTTCCCAGTCCACTTCTAAGGGAAAAAGAGGATTTTCCCGGCTGGCCGCTTCCCAGGCGGCAAAGTTGGCGAAGCGCCGGTCCCGGTCCTGGGCCCGTTCGAAGGCGCTCTGCGCGATATCCTGATTAAACCCGGTGCTCCAGAAGAAGTCGATGAGGGCCGGCACCGCCTCGGCCAGGGGCACCCCTTCCAGCATCTCCGGCCGGTAGCGCAGGCAGACCCTTTGTGAGCCGTAGTGCCCCGGCTCCCCCCGCACATTGGGCAGATTGGTGTGAAAGAGGGTATCGTCGGGCGCACTGAGGGGACGATTCCGGAAGAACATCTTCATTTCCTCGAAGGCCTCCCGGTAGAACGTCAGGACATAGATGATATAGGGGAAGGCCAGGGTGAAAGGCTGGTAATCGTCGGCCTCACCCTTTTTGCCGCGGCTGACCCTGAGGGTGCGGCATTGGGGCGGCTGTTCCACCACCAGACAGAGGAGGTCCTGGCGTTGGCAGAGCCAGCGGGCGCCCGGGGGCAAGAGCGGCAGGGGCGGCGGCATGACCCGGGCCACGTAACGCAGGACCGCGTTCAGGGGGGCCCGGCGGGCCACCCGGACTGCCTCGCCTCCGGAGACTTCCTGGAGGATCATCTCCTCGCCGGTGATGATGATTTTGTCGGCTATGGCGGCGTTTCCTTTTTGCTTGATTACCCCCTTTGTCAAAGGGGGGGATCTGGGTTTTCTGCGTAAGAACCGTAAAAGGAAAAACTTTTAGCAATCCTTATAAATCACTGAAAAGGGGGCAATCAATCTTCCTCCGCCTCCTCGCCCCGGGCGGCCCAGGCCCAGACCCGGTCCGGGACAAAGCGCCGGGAGGAGCACTGGTTGAGGGCCAGGCGCTCCATGTGGCGGAGCACCTCCATCTGGTGGGGGGGCAGAAAATCGTCGATCACCCGTTGGAAATCCGCCCCGCGGACCTCTTCCCGGCCGGCCAGGCGGGCCTGGCGGTAGGCCCTAAAGACCAGTTCCTCGATGTCCCCGCCGGTGATCACCTCGGGGTGCCGCTCCTCCAGGTAGCGGGCGACCTCGGCAAAATCCGGGAAGTCGCAGGGAATGTGGCTGCGCCGGGCCACCACCTGAAAAATATGACACTTTTCGGTGAAATCCGGCATGAAGAAGGGGATGCGTTCGCTGGAGCGGCCGGAGCGCAGATCGGCTTTATCCAGGCGATCCGGGCGGTTGGTGATCCTGATCCAGAGGATTTTGCCCTGGATGGCGGGGTCGCCCATGAATTCAAAGCGCATTTGCCGGAGACGGTTGCTGACGCCGGTGTCGCCGGAGTATTCATCCCGGCCATGTTCGCTCTGGTCGGCCTCGTCTTCCACCACCACCACGGGGGCGAGACTCCGCAGGGTGTTCAGGGCCTTAAAAAAATTGCGCTCGCTTTCTCCCACCCACTTGGTGCGGGGGTTGAGCAGCTTGATGAAGTTGAAGCCGGTGTCCCGGGCCAGGGCCTCGGCCAGGGCGGTCTTGCCCACCCCCGGGGGCCCCATCATGGTGATGCCCCGGGGCACCAGCCGGTAGTCGCCGGCGTGAATGGCCTGGACTATGGGGGCGAAATAGTCCTTGATGGGCTCCAGGCCGCCGATCTCGTCCAGGCCGAAGCGGGGTTCAACAACTTCAATGAGCCCCATGAGCTCCTGGCGCAACACCGCCAGTTTTTTACGGCGCACCATCTCCATGGTCAAGGGGACGCGCCGGGAGCGGCGCAGGAGGGCGCGCACCACCTGGAGGCTTAAGCCCGCGCCTAGATTGGCCAACTCCCGGGAAGTGAGTTCCAGGCGATGGGGGCCCGAGGCCAGGAGGTGTTCGATAAAGTGGAGGCGGGCGGCCTGATCCGGGGGCGGCACCTCGATGATCTGGGCCCCGTGACGGCTGAGGAGGAGATTGGGGTTCAATTCCGCCAGGTTGCCGGTGGTGAGGATCACCACATGGCCCGGCTCGATCAACTCCCGCTGCCGGGCCCAACGCAGCAAGGTGACCAGGGAGGCGCGGTCCGCCTCACCCATGGACCCCAGGTCCACCGCGGGCACGATGGTTTCAGCATATTCGAGGATAAGGGCCAGGGGTTGGGACAGGCCCCCGGGCTGACAGGGGGCGGTCATGACCCGCTCGGCCAGTTGCAGCACTTCCCGGGGACTTTGGGGCAGAGGTTTGGCCTGGGGCTGCTGACCCAGGGCCCGCAAGGCCCGGGCCCGGACCCGGGAAACGTCTTCGTCGTCGTCTGCGGATTCTGAGGGGACGGGAGGCTCCAGGGCCGCCCGAAAGGCAGTCTCGCCCGGGGCGTCCCAGAACTCCAGCCCCAGGCCGAGATTGTAGGAGACCACGTGCCGGGACTGGGCCAGCCAATGGCCCAGGAGTTGGCGAAACGGCAGGTAATCGCCGTTCACCCGGATATAATCGAAGACCTGCCCATGGAGGATAAAGAGAGCCGATTCGCCCTCGTGGAGATGCTCCGCCAATTCCTGGGCCCATTCCGGTAGTTCCTGCCAGCGGCCCATAGATGATCCTCGCAGGTTGAAGGGGTGGGGGAAAGGGGAGGGGCCCGGTCCCGGAGGACTGGGGCCGGGCAGCCTCCCCTCAGGTTACCTCGGTCAGGTCAAAGGGTTTGGGGTTAGCTGTAGCGCCGGTGGTGGGCGTAGCCGCCCTGGCGTCCGCTACAGCAAAGGTTCAATCAACTTCAGAAAGGTGGCTTTATTCCGGGTGCCCTCGATCCTTTGGGCGATATTGCCCTGCTTGTCGATGATGACGGTGGTGGGCACGACCGAGATGCTGCCATAGGCGTCGCTCACCTTGTCATTGCCGATGAGCACCGGGTATTGCAGGCCCAATTGTTTCACCAGGAAACGGATTTGGGTGGGGTCGGAGCTAATGGCGATCCCCAAGGTCTGCAAGCCTTTGCCTTTGAGTTCGTTATTGATTTTGTTCAGATCGGGCATTTCATCCCGACACGGGCCGCAAAAGAAGGTGAAAAAGTTGAGCACGACCACCTTGCCCCGCAACTGGCTGAGGGTGTATGGCTTGCCCGTGAGTACGTCTTTCAAGGTAAAGTCGGGGGCGGCCTTGCCGCTGCCCCAGCCCGGAGACGACAAGGCCAGGAGGCAGACGGCCACCAGCAATATTCGGGTGATGGTCCTGGCAATGCGACATGACTTTTGGGCCATTAGCACTCTCCTTGCTCTGAGTTAAGGTGCCTCTTTTATTAAATAACTATATCAAAAAGGCCCCCAGGCCGCAATTTATTACGCGGCGCCGCCGGACCCGGCCCCGTGAGGGACACGGCAAATCATGGAAAGTCGCGCCCCCTTGCCCGTAGGAGGGAGAGGGAGACAGGCGGGTGGGGAGGACTTTTCGGTCTGGTTCCCAAGCTCCTGCCTTAGGAAGATTCTGAGGAAAATCTAGGATCCCCGCCCTGGGGTGTCCAGCGCAGGCTGGAAAGCCTGTGCCACCGATGCAAAGAACTTTTCGGAACAGGCGTGTATGAGTCTGCGGTGCACCCAAAACCATGAAAAGATGTGGAGGGCGGGCCTCCGGGCCGCCTACGCAAAACTTATCCAATACCGAGTGGCGCTCAAAGAACCATTTTTTGTGGCCGCAGGCTTCAGCCTGCGCCTGCACAGGCGAGACGCCTGTGCCACCGGTTTGACTGCGACTTGAGACCTCTGCGAAAGTCCCCCTACCTGTCATTCTGAGGGCGCGGAGCGACCGAAGAATCTCATAACCCCTTGTAAATACGAGATCGCTGCGCTCAGGATGACATAATGGCATTTCGCAGAGGTCTCAAGTTGTTTATGAGTGAATAATCAAGATTTGCGGATGGGGCGCTCTTTGGGGCGGGGGGCCAGCCAGGCGGGGAGTTGCCCCCGGGGCAGCGGGCTGTGGGGCAGGGCCGCCACCAGGGGAAAGATGGCCTGCTGTTTGAACCAGGGGCTCAGGTCCCGGAGGTTTTGGGGAGCTTTAAGGCAGAGGAGGGCGTGGCCGTCGGCCGCACGCCAGCGCAGGTTATCCGGCGGGGTCAGGGTTGCGGCTTCCGGGGGGCAGACGGCCAGGGCGGCGCAGTGATAGAGGTAACTCCAGAAGCTGCCGGAGGGCGCCGCCGTCAGGATAGCCTGCCAGGCCTCCGGCTGCGCTCCCGGGGGCAGGCAGACCCTGGCCACCTTGCACTCCCGGGCGGTTTGCAAGGCCCAGGAATTACGCACTCCCAGGGTTTGATCGCCATAAATCTGGCCCCCGGCAGCCTGGATCAGGGCCACCGCGCCCCAATCCCCGGCTACAAAACGGTTGTAGTCCCCCTGCCCGAGGGTTTCCAGGGCCTTCCCGTAGAAGGCCAGGGCCGACTCCGGGATGGCGGGGGGCAGGCGCCAGATGAGCCGCCGGGGACCCCAGCGGCGATGGTCCGTCAAGAAAGCGGCATAATTATCCGGCGTCAGCGACAGCAGCAGAGGCTCCCGCCACTCCCGGGACAGGGCCAGGGCTTCGGGATAATCCCGGGCCTCCAGCCAGATGCGGCCCCGTCCCGGAAACCCGGGCCGGGGGGCATCGGAGGGGCGCCGCGGCGCGGGCGGGGGCGGATGCAGTGGGAGACCGGCAGGGGTGTCCGCCGGAAGGGGCGGCGGGGATATGGCCAACGGGTCCCCAAAGGCCTCCAGGACTTGCCGGGCCGCGGCCAGGACCCGGAGGCGCTCCACCGGGGAAGCCTCTGCTACGGAGAGATAGAGACCGATCACCTGAGCCAGGGAGGCGGGGGCAAAAGGCTCGCCGTTGATCTGGACTGCCGCCAAGCCCAGTTGACCCAGGCCGGAGAAGGTCTCCAGGGCGGCCATGAGGGCCTGAAGGGTGAAGCCCACCGGCCGGAGCCGGCGGCAAGCCGCGCAGCTCAGACCCAAATAGTCTTCCAGGAGACAGAGGCTGGCATAACCCGGACAGAACGACCCTAAAGCCACGGCCAGGGGCATGGCGGTTTGACGCCGGACCACGGCCAGGTCCTTTAAGCTGATGGGCCCTTCCACCACCACCCGGGTGAACCCCAGGGTTTCGGCCAGGCGCACCCCCGGGGTGTTATGGGCCCCCCAGTTGCCTGCGGCCTGGAGGGGCAGATGGGGATGACGCCGGCGGGCCTCCCGGACGAGCCCCAGGTCCCGGAGCTGCAAGCCGTCGGGATCAAGCCGGGCCACGGCCGCGAGGATATCCGGCACTTCGGGGAGTTCCGTTTCCCGGACCAGCCAATCCCAGATGAGGTAAAAGGTGCGGCCCCGGCGCCGGGCCGCATCCCGCCAATCCATGAGGTCGGACCAGACCCGGGCGTCGGGAGACCGGGGCAGGCGAACCGCCACCCCGCCCACGTCCTGTTCCAGGGCGACGGCCAGGGAGTCCGGGTGGTGAATTTGCACGATTAATTCCATGGGGTTGATGAGGGCACCTCAGATTGGCCGCCAACCTTTCAGTGGGAAAGAAGAAAAACCGGCGGAGCGTTTAGGTCGTTACTGGGAGCAGAAAGGGAATTACCTTCACCCCCACCCCAGTCCTCCCCCCTCAAGGGGGAGGGAGAAGGAGAAGGAACTGCTTTCTCGCTCTGGTTGATATTATGACAAATCGCGGCGAGGACCGCGGCAAAAATCTGCTTCGAAAAGTTTTGCGTGGGGTGCGTCTTTCGCACCACCGGCGGGCGGGACGCCCGCCCTAGGCATTATCTCATGATCTTGAGTGCACCGTAGGCTTAAGCCTGCTGGTTCCCCAAAGTTCTTGGTGGCACCGGTATCTTACCGGCGCGGGTGCATAGGTTGAAAATCTGTGCCACCAACCCAAAAGCACATCGGGCGCAGGGCGCACCATCAATCCAGGATGGCGGCGGGCCCGGAGGCGCGTTCCACCGGACTTTTTCGGCTTTACGGTTGGGTTCATGGCCTAGGCATGACTGCCTGTAAGAGAGTAAGAAAATCAGAAATCTTTAAACGAAAAACCGTCTCTCCTTGACATCCCGGCGTGGGATTCCATATTGTTACTAATCACCTCAAGGAGATGACCATGAAAGTTTTGGGCATTTTTGGCAGTCCCAGGCGGCAGGGAAACTCCGACACCCTTTTGAAGGCTTTTCTCCAGGGAGCGGCCGCGACCGGCGCCCTGGTGGAAGAGGTCTTCCTTCGGGAGCAGAAGATTTCCCCCTGTCTGGAAATATATCATTGTTTCAAGGACGGCACCTGCCCTATTAAGGATGACATGCGGGGGCTGTATGACAAACTGCTGGAGTCCGAGGTGGTGGCGTTGGCGTCGCCGGTGTTTTTTTACAGCCTCTCGGCTCAGGCCAAGGCCATGATCGACCGCACCCAGGCCCTGTGGGCCCGGCGCTATGTGCTCAAGAATGATTTTCCCGGGGGCAACCGCCAGGGAGTGCTGTTGTGCACCGGGGCCACCAAGGGGCGGCTGCTGTTTGTGGGCTCCCGCCTGGTGGCCAAGTATTTTTTCGACGCCATCAATGTCAGGTATGCCGCGGAGATCCTGGTGCGGGGGGTGGATGAAAAAGGCGCCATCAACGAGCGGCCGGAAGTTCTGGAGCAGGCTCGGGACCTGGGCCGCCGGCTGGCGGCGGGGGAGGTGCTGGGCCCCATCAGGATGGACCCCCTGGCGGTGTGAAGGCAGTAGTCAGTTGTCAGTGATCAGTGCTCAGTAAAAGAAATGAAGGGAGGAAGAAGGAGGAACCAATTAGCGCAGGCAGTTGGACAGATATGTATGGTTTGCCAATATGGATTTTCCTTTTCGGAGGAACGTCATACCTCCTGGTGCAGGACCATGGCTGGCCCCTGGCAATATTCATATGCGCCATGGAATTCACAATTCTGATCCTCGGCATCAAGTTGCATGAAGCTCGTGATGAGGTTCGTTCACTTACATACATGCTTAAACAAGAAAGGGAAGCTAAGGCAGTAGGCATATGAAAGTCATCGGGCACCTGAGGGTCAGCACAGCAGACCAGGACACAGAAAAGAACAAGAAAAAGAACAAGTCTGTCAGAGTCTATAAATTGCTCACACATTCGAAAACTGAAAACTGAAAACTGAAAACTGAAAACTAACT
>CAYNMI010000006.1:0-23499 GCA_964398095.1 uncultured Desulfobacca sp. | reverse complement strand
ACCGATGCTTTGCATGATTTTTAGGTGGGCCAGAGGCCCATGAAAAGCTATAAATAACCAGGACAACCTGCTGACTACTGACTACTGACTACTCACTGGCCATGTTTTACCGGTTATCACCTGAACTGGTGTTGCGGTCCCGTTGGCGGCCCTACCGGGCCCGGCCCGGGGAGCGGGTGGTGGTGCTGGCGGCCGCCTCGGTCTTCCCCCCCGGCCACCCCACCACCCGCCTCTGCCTGGGCCTGCTGGCGGAGACCCTGGCCGGGGGGCCGTGCGCCCGGCTTCTGGACGTGGGCTGCGGTTCGGGGGCGCTCCTCCTGGCCGGGGTGGCGGCGGGCGCCCGGCTCGGCGTCGGCGTCGACCTGGCCGGGGCGGCGGTCTCCACCACCCGGGACAACGCCCGGGCCAACGGCCTGGCCGGGGCGATCCTGGTGATCCGGGGCTCCACCGAAGGTCTCCAGGGGCCGTTCGGGGTGATGCTGGGGAACTTGCCCTGGGCGGTGCAGATGGGCAAGGTCGCGGAATTCACCCGGCTGGCCGCGCCGGAGGCCCGGCTGATCCTGTCGGGCTTTAAGGACACCCAGGAGGACGAACTCCGGGCCGGCTATCAGGACGCGGGCTGGTCCCTGGATTGCCGCCGCACCCGGGATGAGTGGGTCCCGGACCTGCCGCCGGAGAAGAGCTACACCTGGGTGGCCTGGCGCCTGAGGCGCCCGGGAGCCGGTAAGCAGTGATTGATTTTCAGAGCCTGAGGAGCATCTTGCAAATATCTCTATACCTGTCATTCTGAGGGCGCGAAGCGACAAGAATCTCATAACTAATTGAAACCACGAGATCCTTCGCTTCGCTCAGGATGACAAAAGGCCTTTTTGCAAGAGGCTCGTAGGCTTAGCACCGTGTTTCATAAACACGATAACGTAATATATTGCCCCCCTCACCCCAGCCCTCTCCCCCCGCAAGCGGGTGGAGAGGGAGAATTATAGCAGGTCCTTCTTTATCCCCTCTCCCCCAATGGGGGAAGGGTTAGGGTGAGGGGGAAGTAATCTTCAACGAGCCGAAATAGGTCACCGAATTTATGATTCGCGGTAATTAGGTGCTATCTTGTGGATATTTATTAGTCAGCTGGAATCTGGTGCACCTCCAGGGGCGCGGCGGGCCGTGCCCTCTATCTGTGAAGGAGAACCCTCGTGACCCCTGAAGCAGCCTACCGCTGGCTGGCGGAGCACAGCCGGGAGACCGCCTACCTGAAGTCCGTGAGCCATCTGCTGGGCTGGGACCAGCGCACCTACATCCCGCCCCGCGGCCATCCGCACCGTCACAACCAGTTCGCCATGCTGGCCAAGTGGATCCACGCCCGGATCACCGACCCCCGGGTGGGGGAGGCCCTGGCCCGGGTGGAGGGCTCCGAGCTGGTTCAAGACCCGGGCGCTGTGGCCGCGGTCAACGTCCGGGAATGGCGCCGGGACTATGACCGGGCTACCAAAATCCCCCAGGACCTGGCCGTGGCCCTGGCCAAAGCCACCGCCGAAGGGGAAACGGCCTGGGAGCGCACCCGGCCGGACAATGACTGGGAGACCTTCAAGCCCTTCCTGGTTACGGTCGTCGCCCTGAAGCGGGAAAAGGCCCAGGCCCTGGGCTACGCCGCCGAACCCTATGACGCCCTCCTGGATGGCTATGAGCCGGGGGAGACCGCCGGGGGGCTGGCGCCCCTTTTGGACGAGCTCCGGGAGGCCCTTATCCGGATTCTGGACGCGGTGCAGGCCAGCCCCCGGCGCCCCCAAAGCGAAGTGGTGCGCCGGCAATTCCCGGTGGCCGACCAGGAGCGCTTCGCCCGCCTGGCCGCAGAGAGCCTGGGCTATGATTTTGCCGGCGGCCGCCTGGACCGGACCGCCCACCCCTTTTCCGTGGACATCGGCCCCGGGGACGTCCGCATCACCACCCGCTTCGACGAGCACAATTTCCGCCAGGCCTTTTTCGGCACTTTGCACGAAACCGGGCACGCCCTCTACGACCAGGGGCTGCCGCCGGACCACTGGGGCACCCCCCGGGGGGACACCGTCTCCCTGGGCATCCACGAATCCCAGTCCCGCCTGTGGGAAAATTTTGTGGGTCGCTCCCTGAGTTTCTGGCGGTTTTTTTATCCCCGGGCCCAACAAATCTTTCCCGCCCTGGACGGCCTGCCCCTGGAGGTCTTTCACTTTGCCATCAACGACGTCAAGTCCTCCTTGATCCGCACCGAGGCCGACGAAGTGACCTACAACCTGCATATCCTGTTGCGTTTTGAACTGGAGCGGGCCTTGATGAACGGCGACCTCCAGGTGGAGGACCTGCCCGGGGCCTGGAACGACAAGATGCGGGCCTTCCTGGGCCTGACGCCCCCCGGTCCCGGCCAGGGCGTCATGCAGGATATCCACTGGTCCGCCGGGCTGTTCGGGTATTTTCCCACCTATACCCTGGGGAACCTCTACGCCGCTCAGTTCTTTGCCAAGGCCGCGGCTGACCTGGGCCCCCTGGAGGAGAGATTCGCCGCGGGCGATTTCGCCCCGCTGCTCACCTGGCTGCGGGAGAGGATTCATTCCCAGGGCAACCGCCTGTGGGCCCGGCCCCTGGTCAAGGAGGTCACCGGGGAGGAGCTTACCCCCCGTTACCTGGTGCGCTACCTGCGGCAGAAATTCGGGGCGCTCTATGGCTTTCCGGCAGAGGCCGACTAAAGGTTCATGAACCCGGATATCGGCATCCCCGCAATAAATCTTTTGAGGGGCGAGCCGCCGGCTTGGGCCTACGGTGGGACTTTTCCGGTAAAGATGCCAGAGGGGAACTTCGCCGCCGCCGCAAAACTCCTCCAGTTTGGTTATACTAATGTAGCGCTTCATGAATAATATGGCCTTGAGCCAAGCTGATACAGAGCCAACCAGGTATGAAAGTCCCCCTTTGAAAAAGGGGGATTTAGGGGGATTTCAGCAAGTTGATTAAAATCCCCCCTGCCCCCCTTTTACCAAAGGGGGGGGAAATCGCGTGGTTTTCATGTTATGGGAATTATGAAACCTCACATGAGGTGTAGACCTATCGCCCCCATCCCCCAGCCCCCCAGGAGACCTGCTGGTGCGCGTCCTGGCCATATCCTTTAACAGCTCCCGGCTCCTCATGCCGCCCTTTCCCCTGGGTCTGGCCTCCCTGGTGGCCGCTTTGGGGCCGGCGCATCCTTGCCGGGTCATTGACTTCATGTTTGCGCCCGACCCCCGGCAAGCAGTCCTGGCCGGGCTGGCGGATTTCCAGCCGGAGCTCATCGCCCTGTCCCTGCGCAATACCGACAATCAGGATAGCTGCTTCCCGGAATTTTTCTTTCCCGAGGCCCGGGAGTTTTGCCGGTGGCTCCGCGGCCACACCGGGGCCCCCCTGGTCCTGGGCGGCAGCGCCTTCAGCATCTTTCCCCGGGAGTTGCTGGATTATCTGGAGGCCGATATGGGGATCGTGGGGGAGGGCGAACTCAGCTTCCGGGCCCTGGCGGACGCCTACCCCCGGGGCGCCTGGACCGAGGTGCCGGGGTTGGTCTGGCGGGGGCCGGAGGGCTGGCAGGAGAATCCTGCCCGGCCGGTCCCGGACCTGGACGCCTTGCCGGACCCGGCCCTGAAATATTTCACCCCGCCCCTCTACCATGAGGCCCTGGGCAGCGCCCGGCTGCCGGGGGTCATGACCGTCCAGAGCCGCCGGGGCTGTCCCCGGCGCTGCCGGTATTGCACCACCGCCCGCCTGGAAGGCACCCGCATGCGGACCCGGGACCCGGCCAGGGTGGCAGCCTTCATGGCCGCCGCCCATCAGCGCTGGGGCCTCACCCGGTTCTATTTCGTCGACAATCTCTTTAACCACCCCCGGGAGTATGCCCGCCGCCTGTGCCGGGCTATTCAAGACCTGGACTTGCCCCTGGAATGGAGCGCCCTCATCAATCCGGCTTACCCGGATGCCGAACTCTTTGACCTGATGCGAGAGGCGGGGTGCAACCGGGTCCAGGTGGGGAACGAATCCGGCTCCGACCTGGTGTTGACCAATCTGGGCAAGGGTTTTAGCCGCCGCCAGGTGGAAGAGACCTTGACCCTGCTCCAGCAAGCCGGCCTGACCTACAACTGTTTTCTGATGATGGGCGGACCGGGGGAGACGCCGGACACGGTGCGGGAAAGCGTGGAACTGCTGGAAGGCTATGGACCCGCCCTGGTCGGCCTGACCGTGGGCATTCGGATTTATCCCTACACCGCCCTCTGCGAGCAGGCCCTGGCCGAAGGGGTGATCAGCCCTGGGGACAATCTCTTGTGGCCGCATTTTTATCTGTCGGCCGCGGTGGCCGACTGGATCTGGGATTTTTTGAGGGACCTGACCGCCCGGCATCCCAACTGGATCTTTTGAGGCGGGAGGGGGCGCCGGGGCCGGGAAAGGGCTCCCGGGGTTTAGAGATTGCCGATAGTTTGGTAAATTTTGTTTAAGGTATCCCTGACGAGGTCGACTTCGTGCGGGGGCAGGTCCTGGGTGATTTTCGCCCGGAGGGCCAGGGCCAGGGGCAGGAGGCGCTCCAGGAGCTGCTTGCCTTCCTTGGTGAGGTAAATACAATATTTCCGCCGGTCCCGGGGGTCGGGTTGGCGGAAGATCAGGTGTTTTTTCTCCAAGGCATCGAGCATCCGGGTGATATTGGGTTTGTCCTTGGAGGTCTTTTCAGCGATTTCCCTTTGGGAGAGACCGTCTTCCTCCCCGAGACGGCGGATGATGGCCCATTGCTCCCCGGTAATTTCGTGGCCGTTTTCCCGAAAGCAGCGCTGCAGGGCTGACTTGAGGGCCAGGGCCGTGCGGTAGATAATAAAGCCCAGGGAATCCTGCATGGAAAAGGAGTCGTCATTCATAAGATTAGTTATATCTGATAATTACTAGATGTATAATAAATTGTCAAAGCAATTTTTGCTTGCAGCCCGGTCCCTTCGGGAGGCCCCGGCGACGCCGGGTAACTTTGAGGGTTAAAGGCCGATACGCTCAATCAGCATCATCCCCCATTGCCCTTGGGGGAGGATGATTTTTTGACGCGCCGGATTTTCCTGGTAAATTGGTTAATATAATAATGGTTAATTGAGCAACCAGATTGACAGGGCGAGGGATTAAATTCATAATGCTCTAAAACCCCGCGGCGCGATCCTCCCCCCCAACCCCCTGGCGGCGCCGGTCAGGGGGTTGGGTCATGCAGGGGTTAGCCGCCGCACCGCGGAGATATTTGGACCCCAAAGATGAACTTAAAGATGAAGCTTCCCAGTAATCGGACCCTGGTCATCACCGGCGTCGTGGTGGTGGTCGCCCTGTTGTTCATGGGATTGTTGCAGCGCGGCAGTGGCAAGCGGACGGCTTTCCTCACGGTCCCGGTCAAGCGGGGGGACCTGCTGGCCACCATCAGCGCCACCGGCACGGTGGAGCCTGAAGAGGTCATCGATATCGGGGCCCAGGTTGCCGGCCGCATCGTGTCCTTCGGTAAAGACAAGAGCGGCAAGACGGTGGACTACGGCTCCGTGGTCGGGGCCGGCACCGTCCTGGCCCGGATTGACGACTCCCTCTACGCCGCGGATGTAGCCTCGGCCAAGGCCCAATTGGCCCAAAACAAGGCGGGGGTGAAGTACGCCGAAGCGAACCTGGGTCAATTCAAGGCCAAACTTTACCAGGCTCAAAGGGACTGGGCCCGGGCCCAAAAGCTCGGGCCGTCGGACGCCCTGTCCCAGGCGGATTATGACGCCGCCCTGTCCGCCTACGAGACCGCCAAGGCTAACGTGGAAGTGGGCAAAGCGGCCATAGTCCAGGCCAAGGATGCCGTGCGCCTCTCCGAAGCCGCGTTGCAGCGGGCCCAGCAAAATCTGGATTATTGCACCATCCAATCGCCGGTCAAAGGGGTGATTATCGACCGGCGGGTCAACATCGGCCAGACCGTGGTGTCCAGCCTCAGCGCCCCCAGCCTCTTTCTGATCGCCAAGGACCTGACCCGCATCCAGGTGTGGGTCTCGGTCAATGAAGCCGATATCGGCCGTATCCATCCAGGACAGCCGGTCACCTTCACCGTGGATGCGCATCCCGGCAAGGTCTTCAAAGGCACCGTGAACAAGGTGCGCCTCAACGCCACCATGACCCAAAACGTAGTGACCTACACGGTGGAGGTGAGCACCGATAATGCCAACGGCGAGCTGCTGCCTTACTTGACGGCCAACGTCAATTTTATTGTGGGCGAACGTCATCAGGTCCTCCTGGTCCCCAACGCCGCCCTCCGCTGGAACCCGGAGCCCCAGGAAATTGTGGCGAAATTTCGGGCCGCCGGTAAGAAAGGGAAGGGCAGCGGCAAGTCATCTCCCAAGCCCGCGAAAGCGCAGCCGCTGCGCAAGGTCCTCTGGGTTCCCCAAGGCGCCCTGGTCCGTCCGGTTTATGTCACCGCCGGTCTGAGCGATGGCTCCATGACCGAGGTGGAGGACGCCGGACTCAAAGAGGGAACCCCCGTAGTGGTCGGCGAAGCCGAACAAACGGCCGGTGAATCCAACTCCGGCGGCGGCAGCCCCTTTACACCAAAGTTCTTCCATAAGGCGGCCAACGGCAAAAAGTAGTTGCACGTCTTCAGCGGCATCCCGGCTTGGCAGGTTAAACCAGAGAGCTTCCATGGAATTTATCGAACTGCGGGATATTTATAAGACCTATCACCTGGGCGAGATCGACGTGCCGGTGCTCCAAGGCGTCTCGCTGGCGGTTTCCCGGGGGGAATTTGTCGCCCTCATGGGCACCTCGGGTTCCGGCAAGACCACCCTCATGAACATCCTGGGGTGCCTCGACCGTCCCACTAGCGGGGAATACTGGCTGGACGGCCAGGATGTGGTGGCCCTGTCCAGCGATGAGTGGGCCCAGCTCAGAAATCAGAAAATCGGCTTCGTCTTCCAGACTTTCAACCTGCTGCCCCGGACCAGCGCCATAGAAAATGTCATGATGCCGCTGTCGTATACCGCGGGGCACCTGTCCGAGCGGGAGGCGCGCCGCCGGGCGGAGGACTTGCTCGGACTGGTGGGCCTGGGGGAGCGCTTTGATCACGAACCCTCCCAACTCTCCGGCGGTCAGCAGCAGCGGGTGGCCATTGCCCGGGCCCTCATCAACCATCCCCCCCTGCTCTTCGCGGATGAGCCCACCGGCAATCTGGACTCCCGCACCAGTGAAGAAGTCCTGGAACTCTTCCGGAAACTCAACGAAGAAGGGGTGACCATTATTCTGGTCACCCACGACGAAAACGTCGCCCGTTCCGCCAAACGGATCATCAGGATCTCTGATGGGCTGGTGGAAGCCGGGGAGGCGCGTCCGGCCGCAGCCCCGCAAGGTGAGGCTCCGGCGGCAGCCCCGGCGGCGGCCACCCTGCGCCCGGGATGGGCCTGGCTGCGGCTCCAGTGGATGGTGCGGACCGCCCTCAACGGCCTGCGCCGCAACTATCTGCGCGCCGGCCTTACCACCCTGGGCATTATCATCGGCGTGGCCGCCGTCATCGCCATGATGGAGATCGGCCGCGGCTCCTCCACCGCCATTCAACAAGCCATTGCCAGCATGGGCGCCAATATCCTGATGATCCGGTCGGGCACCGCCTCCAGCGGCGGCGTCAGTTTCGGGGCCGGCACCATGATGACCCTCACCCCCCAGGACAACGACGCCATCCTGGAGGAGTGCCCCGCGGTCCGCGCCTCGGCGCCCGTGGTCCGGGCTCGGACCCAGATAATTTACGGCAACCGCAACTGGGTGCCCACCTTCATTTACGGCACCACGCCCGCCTTCCTGCAGGTGCGGGAATGGAACCTGGCCGAGGGCAACCCCATCACGGATCGGGAGGTGCGCAATGCCAGCAAGGTCTGCCTCTTGGGACAGACGCTGGTGCGCCAGCTTTTCCAGGGCGAGTCCCCCCTGGGCAAAGAAATTCGGGTGCAGAACGTCTCCTTCAAAGTGATCGGGGTCCTCGCCGCCAAAGGCGCCAACATGATGGGCATGGATCAGGATGACGTCCTGGTGGCTCCCTGGACCACCATCAAGTTTCGCGTGGTCGGTTCATCCGCCACCACCGCCAACCAGAGCGCCAGCACCAGTTCCTCCGGCTCCAGCAGCAGCACCTCCCAGACGGTGAATTCGCTCAGCCAGATCTACCCCAATAGCTCAAATAGCCTCTATCCGGCGCAATCCGCCACCCAGGCCGCGGACACCCCCCAGCCGGTGCGGTTTACCAACGTGGATGAAATTTTGACCGCGGCCCGCAGCTCCAAAGATATCCCGGTGGCGGTCAAGCAGATCACCGAGCTCTTACGGGAGCGCCACCGGATTCGCCCCGGCAAGCCCGACGACTTCAACATCCGGAACATGACCGAAATGATGTCGGCCCTGTCTTCCACCACCGACATGATGACCAGGCTGTTGCTGGCGGTGGCCCTGATCTCCCTGTTGGTGGGGGGCGTCGGCATCATGAATATCATGCTGGTGTCGGTGACGGAGCGCACCCGGGAGATCGGTTTGCGCATGGCCGTAGGGGCCTGGGCCCGGGATATCCTCCAGCAATTTCTGGCGGAATCCGTGATCCTCTGTTTCTGCGGCGGGGCGGCGGGTATCCTGGTGGGGCGGGGAATATCTATATTAGTAAGGGTGTTGCTGCACTGGCCCACGGCGCTGTCCCTGGACGCCATCGTTGCGGCCTTTGCCGTCTCCGTGACCGTGGGCATCGTGTTCGGCTTCTACCCGGCGTGGAAAGCCGCCCACCTGGACCCCATCATCGCCCTCAGGTATGAATAATATGGCCAGACGGCAACATCCGGATTATGAGTGGCTGATGATGGCTGAGAAGAGGTATGTGGAGCCTTCCCGAGAAGGTATCTTCAGTTGCCGGAAACCCAAGCATCTGGTTTCATTAGGGCTGGTGATGGTCTTGCTGCTGGTGGCCGGTTGCATGGTAGGCCCGGATTACCACCCGCCCGTGACCAAGGTCCCCTCCACCTGGGACGGCCAGGCCGCCGTCACCCCGGTCCAGCCCAGCAAAACCACCAACCAGGCGGTTAAACTGGTGGCCTGGTGGAAGACCTTTAAGGATCCGACCCTGAGCGCCCTGGTGGAGATGGCCATCCGCGCCAACCTGGATGTGCGCCTGGCCGAGGCCCGCATCCGCCAGGCCCGGGCCTCCCTGGGAGTGGCCGGGGCGCCCCTCTGGCCCGGGCTGGATTCCTCGTTGATTTATCAGCGGAGCCAGAGCTCCAGCGCCACCGTGGGGGCGGGCGGCTCCACCCCCTCCATCGCCACCGCCGGCGGGCTCCGGGAATTATTTCAGGTGGGTCTGGACGCCAGTTGGGAAGTGGATATTTTCGGGGGCACCCGCCGCAACATCGAGGCCGCCGGGGCCGATCTCAAGGCCGCGGTGGAGGATCGCCGGGACGTGCTGGTGACCATGGTCGCAGAAGTGGGCAACGACTATCTCAACCTGCGGGGATTCCAGCAACAGATCGCCATTGCCCGGAAAAACCTTAAGGCGCAGCAGCATAATGCCGAAATCACCCGGAAGCGGTTTAACGCCGGCTTTGTGGGGGCCTTGGACGTGGCCAATGCCGATGCCCAGGTGGCCACTACTCAGGCCCAGATCCCGAC
The DNA here is from genome assembly GCA_964398095.1 of uncultured Desulfobacca sp. GTDB lineage: Bacteria > Desulfobacterota > Desulfobaccia > Desulfobaccales > 0-14-0-80-60-11 > 0-14-0-80-60-11. The sequence continues at coordinate 13,845 of CAYNMI010000006.1, read as the reverse complement.
CCTGGAGTCCTCGGCCCGGGCGGTCATTTACAGCCTGGGGGTGCTCCTGGGCCGGGAACCGGCGGCCCTGGAGAAGGACCTGGCCAAAGCCGGCCCCATTCCGCCGACCCCGCCGGCCATTCCGGTGGGGCTGCCCTCCGACCTGCTCCGGCGCCGCCCGGACATCCGCCGGGCCGAAGCCCAGCTCCACGCCGCCACGGCCCGCATCGGGGTGGCCACCGCCGACCTCTTTCCCAAGTTCTCCCTGACCGGGAGCTTCGGCTTTTCCAGCAATGACCTGACCAAGCTGGGAAATTTGGCCAGCAGTAAATTCTGGTCCTTCGGCCCCACCGTCACCTGGCCGATTTTCGCGGGGGGCCAAATCCTGTGGAACATCAAGGTTCAGGATGCCCTCACCCAGCAGGCGCTGCTCACCTATCAAAAGACCGTGCTCACCGCCATGCAGGATGTGGAAACCGCGCTGGTGGCTTATGCCAAGGAACAGCAGCGCCGCAAATCCCTGGCCGTGGCCGTGGCCAATAATCGCAAGGCGGTGGACCTGGCCATGACGCTTTATGTCGCCGGCAAGACGGATTTCCTGAACGTCCTCACCGCCCAGCTCAACCTTTACACCACGGAAAACGCCCTGGTCCAAAGCACCAACACCGTGGACACCGACCTGATTGCCCTTTACAAGGCGTTAGGCGGCGGCTGGGAAAACTCCCCGGCGCTGCAATCCCCGGACCAGCCCAACCGGTTGTCCGGGATGCCAACCCCGATTGCCGCGGATTAACCCGGGGCGAAGGTTCATGGCTCATCCGCACGGCCGGCGCTGCGGGCCGGTCCAGGCCGGCGAGACCCGGTCTTGCTCTCACGGCTTATCCAAAACGACCTGAGGCTTACCTCTATGATGGACTTGGCAAACCGGCTGGACCGGGTGGCGACCCTCAAGGAGACCTTGCTTCGCAACCGCGAGGCCTTAATTCAGGCCGCCATTCAGGATTGCGCCTTCACGTATCGGGAGTCCGCCCTGGAAGTTGACACGGTCCAGGACCGCCTGGCCGGTTTTCCCGACATGGCCGCGGCCTTTGCCCGGCGCCGGCCCCTGGCGGGCCCCGGGCAGGAGGTGGCCCTCATCCTGCCCTACAACGGCAGCGCCTGGCTCAACACCGCCATTGTCTCCATCTATCTGGTGGGGAACCGGGTGCGGGTGAAGTTTGCCTCCCGGGGCTCCCGCATCGCCCACCTCACTGAGCGTCTGTATGGCCCGATTTTCGGCGACGCCATCGTCTTTGATTACTCCCGGGGCCGCAAGTTCATGGCCCAGGCCATGGAAAGCCCGGATATTCCGGCCATTTGCATGTTCGGCGCCGACCGCCATGCCCTCCAGTATGAAGCCGCCGCCCGCACCTTCAGGAAAAAGTTCGTGTTCGAGGGGCCCGGCAAAGACCCCTTCATGGTGCTGGGCGATGCCGACCTGGAAGCGGCCGCCGGGGAGCTGGCTTTCGCCAAGTACCTGTACGCCGGCCAGACCTGCACCGCCCCGGAGCGCATTTATGTGCACGAGCAGGTGTATGACGACTTTGTCCGTCTCTTCCTGGAGTTAAGCCGGAAAGTCCGCCTGGGCGATCCCGCCGACCCGGCCACGGAGATGGGCCCGGTCATCAGCCAGGAGGCCATCCGGGGCATCCGGGCGCAGCTTCAGGATGCCGCCGCCAAAGGCGGGCGCATCGCTCTGGGGGGTGATTTCCACGGCAGCCTGGTACCGCCCACCGTGGTGGTGGACGCCACCCAGGAGATGCTGGGGATGCAGGATGAGACCTTCGGACCGGTGGCCTTTATCGCCCGGTTCCGGGACACCGACGAGGTGATCCGGCTGGCCCGGGATAACCGCTATGGGCTGCGGGCCACGATTTATGGCCGCGCCGACGCCGACCGGGTGTGCCAGGCCCTCATCGGCGAGCCCTATTGCCACCCCGTGGAGGCCATGCGCTTCGGCGTCTTCGGCACCATTTCCGTGAACCAGCCCCGCTCCCAGTCCTGGGTCGGCGCCTTTGTGTCCAAGCCCGTGGGCGGTTACGGCTATTCCGGCTGGATTTGGGAAACCGCGGGGGATGCCTTCATCCTCAAGCAAGGGCCCAAGCTCCTGAGTTTGGAAACTTCGGCAGAGCCCGGGTGACCGGGGCGGCGAGATAATCTCCTTGACTGAACCGGGCAGAGTAGATAGCCTGAACCCATGCGCGGTTACTGGGTGGCCATTCCCACGTATTGGACCTACCCCGGGGGGGAAGGGCCGGAAGACGTCGTCTTCGATCATCCCACCCCTCTGGATACCCCGGGGACCTTGCGGCGGACCCTGGAGAGCTTAATTCCCCTGGCCCGTCGGGAGGACGTCCAGGTGGGGGTGGTGGCCGCGGCCACCGCTCCGGCCCTGGAGGCCGCGGTGGCCCGCCGGGTCCGGGAGGTGGTGGACTCCCCGCCCTTGCCGTATCCGGTGCGGTTGTTTGCGGCCTCGCATCTGACAACCCTCCGGGATTTTTGCCGGACCCGGGGCCAGGCCGAGTGGCTGCCCCTGCTGTCCCTGGCCGGGTACTCCCAGATTCGCAACCTCACCCTGATCCTCGCCAATATCTGCGGCGCCGGGGTGCTCCTCAGTCTGGATGACGACGAGGTGATTGCCGACCCGGATTTTTTAACCAAGATCGAAGCGGATTTAACCCTGCTTGGTAAGGAGCACCCCGTCTTCGGGCTGGCCGGGGTGTACCGGCACGCCGACGGCGGCGTCCTGCTCCCGGAGCCCGCCGCCCCCTGGGCCGTCTTCTGGCCCAAGATGCGCTGGCTCAACGCGGCGCTTACGGAACTGGTGCTGGCCGGGCCCCGCCTGAAACCCACGTATCTGGGGTTCGGCGGCAACCTGGCGCTGCCCGCGGCCCTCTACCAACGGCTCCCCTTCGATCCCGCCCTTACCCGGGGGGAGGACACCGACTACCTCTTGAGCGCCCGCATGTTGCAGATTCCCTTTTTCCTGGACAATGACCTGAGCATCATCCATCTGCCGCCGGACAAGCCCCACGCCACCTGGCTCCGGCTCCGCCAGGACCTGGTGCGGTTTTGCTACACCCGGCTGAAATTGCGGCAGCAGGAGCCCGGGCCGGGCCGGGCCACGGTGACCTCCGATGCATTGAAGCCCTACCCCGGCAATTTTTTGGCAGACGACCTGCCCGATAGGGCCTTCCGGAGCCACACCCTCCTGGCCCTGGACTACCTGGCCCAGGGCGACTCCGAGGGCGCCCGGCAGACCTTGGAAAACCTGGCCCTGATGGACCGGCTGGAGCAGACGGGCGCCGGGGTTTATCAGGATTTTCAGGCCACCGTCAGCCGCTGGCAGGCCCTGCAGCGCTGGCTGGCGACGCCGGAGGTCGCGGCCCAGGCCCGCCAAGCCCTGTGGGGGACGGCTTGAGCGGCCCCCCCCAGGTGATCCGGCCCCGGGATTGGCGGCGCGATGCCCGCCTCCCCGCCCTGGGGTTGATCCCCCCCGGCAGTTTTGCCCCGGAGGAGGTGGCGGCCCTGAAAGCCGCGGCGGGCGTGCCGGTGCACCTGGTCTTTCCCCTGGGGCGCAGTCGTGAGGCCAGCAACCTGGCGGACCTCCTGTCCATCCTGCGGCCCATTCTGGGGAGCCTCGTCGATCAGGTCTGGATCGCCTTCGGCGGCCAGCGCCCGGAAGGCCTGCGCCGCCTGACCGACTTCTTTCCCCAGGTCAGAGTTTTTCCCGCAGCCCTACAACTGCCGCCGGACCAGGCGCAGGCCGCGCTGGGCAAAGGCGCGGCCATGCGGGCCTTCCTCTATCACCTCATAGTAACCGAAAAGGTGACCCAGCCCCGCACAGTGGTGGCCTTCATCGACGCGGACATCCGGCCCCCCTACTTCCATACCCGGTGGGTGGTGGACCCGGTGGGGGCCATCCTCTGGTTTCACACGGTGGAGGCGGCCAAGATCGTCTATCAGCGCCCCCACGGCGGCCGGCTGAACACCATGCTCCGGTCGCTTCTGGCCGTGTGCCCCCAACCCGGGGTCCAGACCCTGCAAAAACTGGCCTATTTATTGTCCGGGGAGATGGCCGGCACCCTGAAATTCTGGAGCCGCCTGCCCTTCAAAACCGGCTACGGCGTGGAAACCTTGACCCTGATGTCCCTGGCTTTGAACCAACTGGGGCTGACGACCGGCACCCCGGACCTGGAGCACCTGGTTCAGGTCTACGTGGGGCAGATGGACCACCGCCACGCCCCCCTCACCTCCACGCCCGGGAAGCCAGGCTTGGACCAGATGGCCGGGACCGTGTTCCACACCCTGATGGAGTCCCTGCTGGCCGCGGGCCTGCTGCGCTGGGCGGAGCCGCCGCCGGCGGCGCCCCGGCTGGCCATCCCGGTGCCCGACGGGGAATCCGGGGAGCCCCTGGATTGGATGGAGGTTCCCCTGGCGGACGTCACCCTGCCGCCCCTGGCCACCTGTCCGGAGGTGCAGGCGCTTCTGGCTTCGGGAGGCCCCTGATGCGGGTGGCCCAGATCGCGCCGCCCTGGATTCCGGTCCCGCCCGTGACTTACGGCGGCACGGAGTTGATGGTGGCCAACCTGATCCGGGGATTGCAGGCCCGGGGGGTGGAGGTCTGGCTGTTCAGCGCCGGGGATTCCCGCCTGGAGGTGCCCCAATATGGGCATTTTCTCAAATCCTTCTGGCCGCCGGACAAGTTTTCCGAGAACCTCCATCTGTCCCACGCCTTCGCCCGCCTCCGGGCCCAGCCGCCCCAGGTAATTCATTCCCACCTGGAATCCGCCGCGGGTTTCTGGGTCCTGGCCGGGGGCGCGCCCCTGGTCATCACCATCCACACGCCCCTGTTTCCCATGAAACGGGACTATCTCCTCAGTTTTCCCCAGGTACACCTGGTGGCGGTGAGCGCCTTTCAGGCCCGGCAGCTTCAGGGGCATCCCCGGTTGCGCCTGATCCCCCACGGCCTTGACCCGGCGGACTACCCATTCCAGGCCGCCAAGGAAGATTTTCTCTTGTTCCTGGGCCGCATCTACCCGGACAAGGGTCTCCATACGGCCATCCGCCTGGCCCGGGAGGCCGGGGAGCGGCTCCTCATTGCCGGACCGGTCTTCGAGCCGGACCGGCCGTATTTTGAGGCCCGCATCCGGGACTGGATCGACGGCCAGCAGATCGTCTACCTGGGGCCGGCGGATCATCGCCGCAAGGTGGACTTGATGAAGCGGGCTCGAGGCTTGGTGCTGCCCCTGGAGGTGGACGAGACCTTCGGCTTGGCCATGCTGGAGGCCATGGCCTGCGGCACTCCGGTGTTGTCCTACGACCGGGGGGCGGTGCCCGAAGTGGTGGTCCACGGGGAAACCGGGTTTGTGGTGCAGACTTACGAACAGTTGCGGGCCTGTCTCCCGGGGCTTAAGGACCTGGACCCGCATCGCTGCCGGGCCCACGTGGAGCTAAACTTCTCCCGGGAGGCCATGGTGGCGGCTTATCTTGAGCTGTATGGCGATATGGATCGGGGACTAGAGTAAACCGGTGGTAACCTGACGGGTGGCCTGCTTCCGGGCTTTACTTCCCGGGCCACCCGGTTTATGCTCGGCTGAATCCCATGTTTATTTCGCGGCTGGTGCTGAAATTAGGAATGGTCCGGTTCGCCACCTCCTTTTTGGTGGTGTTGCTGGCCAGCGTCCTGAACCGGGTGTTGATCGTGGACCTGACGGTGCCCGCGGCCCTGGTCACCTTCAGCTTTGCCTTTCAGCACGTGATGACCCCGGCGGGTCTGGTTACCGGCTATTTTTCCGACAATTATTCCCTGCGGGGCCGCCGCCGCGCCCCCTACATCTGGGGAGGCATGCTCCTCAGCATCGTGGTCATGCCCTTCTTCCCGGCCTGGGCCCTGCACCTGGGGGCCCACCCCCACAGCCGCGCCCTCCTGTACCAGGGGGTGCTGTTGTTTTCCCTCTTCGGCATCGGCACCACCGTGTCCGCCACCGCGGTCAACGCCCTCCTGGTGGACCAGATCCCGGAAGGGGACCGGGGCAACGCCCTGACCATGGTGTGGATCTTGACCCTGCTGGGTTTCATCGTGGGGTCCGTCCTCACCGGGGTGCTGTTTCCGGCTTTTGACCCGGGAAAAATCCATAAACTCTTTGTGGTGGTCACCCTGGTGGTGGTGGCGATCACCCTCTGGGGGGCCTGGGGCATCGAACCGCGTTGCGATCTCGCGCCCGCCCACGGGCATGGCCAGATCCCCCTGGGGACCACCCTGAAATTTCTGGCCAGCAACCGCCAGACCCTGGCCTTTTTTGCCTTTCTGGGGGCCACCATCTTTTTCCTGGCCATCCAAAGCTTTCTCCTGACCCCGTACGGCGGGGAGGTCTTGCACCTGTCGGTGGCGGATACCAACCGCTTCGGAATTTACACCACCTACGGCATCCTGGTGGGTATGGTGGGGGTGCATCTGCTGCTCAGCGCCCGCCGGCACTGGGGAAACCGGGCCGTCCTGGTGGTCAGCCTGGTGATCGGGGCCGGGGCCTTCTCCTTGCTGAGTCTGACCTCCTTCAGGCCCAACCCCACCTGGGGCATCTATGCCCTCTGCCTCCTGGGGCTGGGCCGGGGATTTTACAACGTGGGGCTGTCTCACCTGACCATGGACATGGCGCACCCCAGCTTCAGCGGGGTCTTCATGGGCCTGTGGAACCTGGCCAGCGGCCTGGCCCTGGCCGCGGGGGAAATGGCCGGGGGGTTCCTCAAAGACCGACTCTTTTTTCTCTCGGGGAGCGACCCTTCGGCGTATGGCTGGGTGTTTTTGCTGGAAGGGGTGGGGCTGCTGGCCTGCCTCCTGTTCCTGGCGCCCCTGAGTATGAAAAAATATCGGCCGCAACTGGCGGTACTGGTGGCCGATGAGAAGGTGAAACCATATCAGGGTGGGTAAAGTGGTGACGCCGCGCCTGGCGATGAGAACTGACGTACCGCGGATCATCCGGGTAAGCTGCGCCCTGGTGCTCCTGGTTATGCTGGGGTGCGGGCCGGCTCCCGAGACTCCGCCGCCCCGGACCATCACCTATACCTTCGATGCCCCTACCCGGCAATTGATCAAGCTTCTGGCGGAGAAATCCCAAAGCTCCCTCTACAAAAATTTTGATCGGTACTTTAAGGGGATCATGGTGCCGGAAAGCCTGCTCCCCTATGAGCCCTTTGTGCTGGGACTCTCCACCGAAAGCAAGATCCCCACGGTACTGGTCCTGGATGCCCCCTGGGTGCAGCGCTACGGGGTGGCCGGCTGGCTCTATGAACTGGAACGCACCAAGGTCTTTGACCGCTCGGAACTGGTGCCCGCGGTGGCCCAGGCCTTTTCCGTGAATCTGTCCCGCATCACCCACCGGCCGGGTAAGGAGCTGGTGGCCGTACCCACTAACATCAAGGGCAACGTCCTCTTTTGCCGGGGGGATATCCTGAAGCGGTATAATCTGAAGCCTCCCCACACCTGGGACGAATTAAGGGCGATCTGCCGCAAGGTCCTTCCCCAGCAAAAATCTTTGCAGTATGGCCTGCTCATCCACAGCACCAATACCGTCAATGATTTTTATCCGATTTTCTGGGGCTTCGGCGGCCGGGTCAACAATGACGCCGGCCAGTTTGTCCTCCCCGCGCCGCCCAACGCCGAGGCCTTCCTCAGGGCCCTCAAAGAGTTGGTCAGCATGCAGGGGAGCATCATTCCGGGACCGGCCGCCCTCAAGCAATTCCAGTCCCCGGGAGCCCTGCGGCAGGCCTTCTACCACGGGCGGGCCCTCTTCATGATCAACTGGAACACTCGCATGAAGGATCTGCAGGACTTGATCGCCAAAGGCCATGGTCAGCCCCCGGGCAGCCTCACCAACATCAACCAGGTGTGGGTGGCCCCCATCCCGGCCATCGCCGGCCAACCCCACCGCTATTCCAACATCGGCTCTTTTGGCTGGGCTATCAACCGCTTCTCGGTGACCGACCCCGCGGTCATTAAACAATGCCAGCAGTTTATCCAGTTGGTGTCCGACGAGCAGTTTCAAATCCTGGCGGCGGAGAAGATGGGGCAGGTGCCGTCTCTGAAACGGGCCCTGGACAAGGTCGCCAACCAGGAAGTGGGACGGGTGTACCGGTGGACCTTTGGCCAGAAAGATATGATGATGCGGGCCCGGCCGTACAGCCGGCGGATCAACAATGTCCTGGAACAATACCTGGATGAGGCCCTGGCCGGCCGCCTGACCCCGAAGGCGGCCCTGGACGGGGCGATGGCCGAACTGAAAAAGGACCAGGGTTCCCTCTAAATGACCACACCTACGACCTTTATCCGCTATTCCCTGCGGAACCGGCTGTTGGTCCTGGCCGGGGCCACCTTCGTGTTGTGCGCCGTGGTCAGTCTCCTGTTCTTCCCTCTGCTCAATTACACCCTCACCGGCCTCCAGGACCGCACCCTCAAGTCCATGCAAAACGGCGCCGAACAGGAAGCCACCACCATCGCCCGCCTCCTGGTCCTGGAATTCTCGTCCATCAAGGGGTTGTTGAAGGTGACCCCGACCTCGAACACCGAGGTGGATCAGCGCATCAAGGACCTCTTGTGGGAAAAGGTCACCTTCAATGAGATCATCGAAGGCATTGAGCTGATTCAGGGGCAGCAAGACGCCCTGGGGCGGCACTTGACCTATCTGTTTTATCGCCGGGAGGCTCCGGAACTGAAGCCCATGGCCGGCCCCCAGAAAATCATGAAGTCCTTTGAGGGCCTGGAAGGCGACCTCATCAACAGCATCAATGAGCAGCAACGGGTGGACAACGCCCTCCAGGAATCCGTCAACCGGGGCCCCAAACAAGAAGGCGAGATGCTGCTGCGCTACATGCCGGTATATGTCCTCTTGCCCGATGAAGGGGCGGTTTATTGGGGCGTGGCCAAAATCGGCATCGATACCAGCCGCATGCGCCACCTGCTCCTCCTCCAGAGCGAAGAACAGCACCGCATCCGCAATCACATCTGGCTGGAGATCATCCTGAGCCTGACCATCTCCGGGATTCTGGCCATGAGCCTCCTCTACTTCTGGGTGAGCTATATGACCGAGCCTTTGAAGCACCTCAGCGTGGTGGCGGCGGATTTACCGGACGCCAAACCCGAGGACTTCGAACTCTGGCTGGATAACCTGAAAAAGGTGGATACCCAGGGGCAGGCCGAAGTAGCGGTGATCCAGCAGGTCATGGAGCGCCTGGGCGCGGCCTTGCCCCGGCTGGGGCAGCGGCTGATTGACGGGGAAGCCCGGGCCTGCCTGGGGCAGGTGCTGGTCCGGGCCCTGCCGGTCCTCCAGGCCTGGGAGCAGGAACTGGAGAGTCTCAAGCCGGAGTCGGATGCCGGCGAGGCCGCGGCGCGGCGGGCCAAACTCGCCACGGTGTTTGAAGATTTTGCCCACCTCTGGTCGGACCCGGAAGAGGAGTGGGATCAAATCGATATCACCGCAGGCTTGCAGCGGGCCTGGCGCCTGGCGACTTTGGGACTGCCCGCGGCGGTGCGGCTGCACGAGGAGCTGGCGCCCCTGCCGCCGGTTTGGGGGTCGGCCGCGGCCCTGAGCCTGGCCGGGCTCTACCTCCTGAATTTTGCCGCGGACCTGCTGGGGCCTGCCGGGGACCTGGGACTGAGCGGGGCGCCCACCCCCGCGGGAGGAGTGCGGGTGCAGGTCTGGGTTTCCGGGGACCCCCGCAGCGCCGCGGAGTGCCGGAGCTGGTTGCAGCCGTTCGCCGGACCGGGGGGCTTCCAGGAGAGCCTGGGCCCGGCCCTGGCCGCGGCCATCGCCGCGCAGCACCGGGGCAGTCTCAGCGCGGCGCCCCGGCAGCCGGGCGGGGTGATCTTTACCCTGGCATTACCGCCTTTGGCCGCGCCCCAGGAATCGCATGAACCTTTTATTTAAGGTGCGCAGGGCCCTAAGCCGGCTCCTCTGGCGAGTCTGGGGCCGGTTCCGCACCCAGGTCTCCCGGTTATTGAGCATCTGCGCCCTGTTCTATCGCCTCCTCCTGGGGGCCTTCCAAGGCCCCGCCTGCCTGAGCCTGTTCTTCCGGGACCTGAGCCGCCAGGTCTATTACAGCGCCATCCGGGGGTCCTTTGTCCTGATCTTTACGTCCCTCATGCTGGGCATGCTGGTGATCGTCAATGCCACCCAGCAGTTGGGCAGGGTCCAGGGGGAGGATTTCGTCGGCTGGCTGCTGGTCACCATCGTGGTCCGGGAGATAGGGCCGGTGTGGGCCGCCTTTTTCGTCCTGCTCCAGTCCGGCGGCACCATGACCGTGGAGATAGGCACCATGTCCGTGAACCGGGAGATTGAGGCCCTGAAGATGCTGGGGATCGACCCCTGCCGGTACCTGGGGGTGCCGCGCTTCTGGGGACTCACCATCAGCCTGGTGTCCCTCTATATCCTGTGCGTCATCGCCGCCATCCTCGGCGGGTATCTCTTTGCCCAGGCCTTTGCCGAGATCTTCTGGGCCAAGTTCTGGCTGTCGTTCCTCAATGCCCTGGAGTGGATTGACCTGGTCGTGGGTTTTGCCAAGATCACCCTCTTCGGCATGCTCATCGCCACCGTGTCCATCTATTTCGGCTTCAACGCCCATGACCACATGGGGGAAGTGGCCCAGAACACTTCCCAGGCGGCCATCTGGAGCCTGGTGCTTATCGGCATCACGGACATCATTATGACTTCGGCCTATTATCTGTAATCGCCTCCGGGCCTGGCCGCCCCGAGGCCCAACGGTACCCTATGCTGCACGACGCCCTGAATCTGGAACTGGTCACCCTGCCGGGAGAGGCTGACGCCTGGCCCGCGCCCGTGTCCCTGGCCGTAGCCCCCAATGAGGTCGTGCTCCTGGAAGGGGCCGCCCCGGCCGTGAGTCGGCCCTTGCTGGAGGTGGCGGCCACCCTGCGGTTCCCGGCCGCGGGGCGCGTCCGGCATTGGGGCCGGGACGCCGCCACGGTCCGCCGGCCAGAGCTTTACGACCTCCGGCGCCGGATCGCCTATATCTCGCCCCGCCAGGTGCTGCTGCATCGCCTCACCCTGGCCGGCAACATCGCCCTGGCCCCCTGCTATCACCTGGGATATACGGAAGCTGAGGCTTTAGGTCTCCACGCCGACCTGCTGGCCCACCTGAATCTCCAGGCTCATCTCAGCCAGTACCCGGCCCAGGTGTCCCGGGAGGTCTATGCCCGGACGGTGTGGGCCCGGGAGCTGGCCAAGGAACCGGAACTGATCCTGGCGGCCATATCCACCAATCTTGCCACCCCCGGCGAGGCCACCCGGCTGGCGGCGATTCTCCAAGATTACCTGCCCCGGTACGACGCCGCCGCAGTGCTGGCGGGCGAGTTCCTGGAACCTTTTCACCCCCTGGGACATCGGCTCTTCCGGCTGGAATCCGGCCGGCTCCGCCCCCGGCCGCTCCTGGCGCACCGGCCCCGCCCCCTCAGCGCCTACCTCCCCCTGGTGTAAGAGAAGACTCGCCCGGCAGGGGATGCAGATAACCTTGCCTCCCCTTGCCCTCCGGTTCTTCCGGACGGCAAGACCATTTCCCCGGTTCCCTCAGACGCCTGGTTTCACCGGCAAGCAGCCCCCGACCTGATAACCGCGACCCGCACTGGGCGCTGTCGCCGTATTCTGAGGCGAAAATCAGGTTCTTCCCCACCCGTAAACCAGTGCATTCCTGGATATCTTTCACCGCCCCAGGCTAATAAATTAGCTGAAAATACAGAAAAAAACAAAGCCATCACCAGGTGGAGGGAAGACGCCAAGCCCCGGGTCTTCAAACCTGGAAGATGGCCGGGTTGACTGGAACAGACAATTTGATGCGGCTGTTGTATTGCGGTCGGGATTGAAGGACATGAGGAAGGCCATGAAAATGAAAAAATCTCTCTGGTTGGCGGCGGGATTGGTCTTCCTGGGGTTGTTGTTGCCTTTGAGCGCGGGGGCGAGGACTATCACCTGGGTTGCCGGTCACAATGGAAATTATACCAGCTCATTTAACTGGATTGGCGGTCGGGTTCCAGGTTCGAATGATGATGCGAAAATCGACAACGGCAACGCTTTAAACTCCGTTGCTACCTTAGACAATGCCAACCAAGGAGTCCGGACCCTGGCGATATCCAGCGGCGATACCCTGAATATTGGCAACAGCACCCCGGACCACAATACCTCCCTGCAGGTGCGGAGTTCTACCGGCGTGACCAATGATGGCCTGCTCAATATTTATGGCAGTTCCACCTATTACGGCATGCTGACGACGAATCGAAACGGAACCAGCCTGGGCGGCTCGGGAACTTACGTCCTATCCGGCGCGGGCGCGGAGATAGGCGGGTATCGATCTTTTTCCCTGGGCAGCAGCGCCACCCTCCGGGGTAATGGCATTATCAGCGTCCCCATCACCAATGCCGGCGACATCCTGGCCGGGGGCGGCGACCTGAACGTCACCGGGGCCATCACCGACTCCGGCGGCACCATCGGCACCTATGACAGCAGCGGCAATTTCAATTACAATGTGGCCGGCGGCGGCACCCTGACCGCCAGCCATGTATCAATGGCCGGCGGCTCCCTGAATTCCACCACCGGCTGGGGCTTCAGCAGCCTCGACCTCAGCGGTTGGGGCACCATCACGCGCCCCTTCAACAGCAACGGCGGCAGCATCACCGCCAGCGGCGGCACTTTGCAACTGCAAGGGACGCTCACCAATCCAAATATTCTCAATGTCAGCGGCACCTTCGATAACGCCACCGGCGCCGCCCTGACCTTTCCCACGATAAATATGCAGGGGGGCACCCTGGCAGCCACCAGCGGTTCCTTCAGCAGTAACAACGCCATCAGCGGCTACGGCCTCATCTCGGCGCCGCTGACCAATACCGGCACCGTGACCGCCACCGGCGCCGGCCAGACCCTGACCGTGACCGGGGCGGTCTCCGGCGCCGGTGACGTCAATGTGGGCACCACTACCCCCGGCGACACGGCCACCCTGACCCTCCAGAACAACTTGGGCGCCCATAATCTCACCTTGAACCAGGACGGGATCTTGAACGTCGCTTCCGGCAATACCATCACCCTGAGTGGCAACTTTGTGAACAACGCCACCAACGTATCGCAACAGCAGCCCGCCGCCGGTTTCAATCTGACCATGACCGGCAGCGGCACCTATGAGGTGGCCGGTTATGATTATGGCGCGAGTAACCTCGGCTTCAGCAACAACTTCAACCTGGCCAGCCTGTCTCTGTCCTCCACTGCCAACATCCAACTGGTTGATCTCGTGAACAACGGCAACCAGGGGGGGGCGAGCGGCGCCGAAGCTCTCTATATCGCGTTTCTCTCCGGTGACGCCGGAGCAGTGCTGGACCTCAATAATCAATGGGTGTATGTGATGGGCCCCTCTGGCCCCATCTCCCTGGCTGACGGCGTCTACAACAACATCATGATTACCAACTCCCCGGACCCGGTCCCCCTGTGTTCCACGCTGCTGCTCCTGGGCACGGGCCTGGTGGGGATGGCGCTTCTGCGAGGAAGGCCCTCCATCTAATACCAGGTTCGCTTTATCGTGCAATAAATGCCATACCGTTGTAAGGGCGGTGAGCGCACCGCCCCTACGGCGTTTGTCGCATTTCTAACCGAACCTGGTATAAGACCCGCAGAACGACTTTACGATCCAAGGGTGATGGATGCCTCGGTGAGAAAAATTTGCCTGCTCAATGGGGTACCCCTGCTTTCCCCAAAATAAAGCAGTTGCCCAAAGAGCCTCTGGCAAATATCTCCATGCCTGTCATTCTGAGGGAGCGAAGCGACCGAAGAATCTCAT